>CAVBPJ010000041.1:0-21173 GCA_963597265.1 Evtepia sp.
TACCAGAACAACTATCAGAACAGTTACCAGCCTGACTATCGTAACAATTATCAAAACGATAGTTTTCAGGACGACCTTCATCTGGATGATGAAGTGTACGAGATTAAATCCGACAGGATTAATCCAGAATATCTTAACAATCCGCCAAGAAGAAAGAAAAGATACTCTGAAACCAATCCTAAAGACATGCCGGTTATACTTATCATTATTCTTGCCAATTTCATTGCAGGAGTAATGTGTATAATAGCTAACAGCGACCATTTTGACACAGGTGGTCTTAATTACCAGTACATTCACAATAATAAAGAATATATAAGACTTCTTACTTATATGTTCCTGCATGCTAACATACCACATTTTGTTAATAATATGGTTGCACTTTATATATTCGGTTCAAGACTTGAACCCCGTGTCGGTTCACTTCGTACTGCAATTATATATTTCGGTTCAGGAATTGCGTCAGGTCTTGTATCTGTATATGTATCACACCTTATCAATCCAGATGTCATCCGTTTTGCAGCCGGTGCATCAGGTGCAATATTTGGTGTAATGTGTGCAACTCTGTTTACCAATTTCAGTTCCAAGACTGATTCTAACAAGACAACTGTAATCGTATCTATTGCGTTAATTGTTGTATATGCACTCATATCCAACGGTGCTAATGTTGATATTCTCGGGCACTTGGGCGGTGGTATCGCAGGAGGAATTCTTATATTCATTCTGTACCATGACAATCTTGATGATGCATTTGAAAGCACTGTATCAACGATAATTGCAATTGTGCTTACCATAATTATAAGTTTTGTTGGTGTCAGCAGTGCGGGTATTGGAACTAAAGCTAACCCTATGCAGGATTCCCGCATAGACACTGTGAAATCACAACAGATATTCAAGGATTATACCGTAACCTATGGCGAGTGCCTTGATAACAAATGTACTGACCCTGAATGGACTATATTCAGTTCTACTGATGACAAGAAAGTTGTAGAATTCAACGGTAATGTAGTATATAATAACCTGAATTCTTCATTAACAATTCAATTTGTATATAATGATTCTGATGATTACTGGGCTCTAAGCTATATGGCCCTTAACGGCACTGCAATGGATAATAACGGTGCGGCTCTGCTTCTTAACTATCTATGCAGCGATTACTTCAATTAGGAGGCGATGTATTATGTCGAAGCTGTTTAATTCTGATGACGATGATCTTGGGTATCTTGATGATACTGTGCATATTAACTGGAAGAAAATACTGCCTGCAATCATAATTATTGCAGTAGCAGTAATTGCATTAATCATTGTACTTATTGTTTCTTTCGGTCATAGAGGGAAGAAAGTACCTGCAAATGCAGCTTCAACCGAAGAGACTTCATCTGTCAGCGGAACAGATGCCGACGGCAATAATACCTTAAGCGATAAAGACGAGAAAGAACAGGACCCACAGTACTCTGACAATGACGGTTCAATGAATCAGTCAGCCGGTAATGGTGCTTCTGTAATCCTTTCTAACAGCACTAATGAAACATCAGATATTACAATAGGTATAGATGTATCAAAGTTTCAGGGGACTATAGACTGGGCACAGGTTGCTTCATCAGGTGTTGATTATGCAATGATAAGAGTCGGCTACAGAGCCCAGAAAACAGGCGTTATCTATGCTGACACTAATGCAAAGTACAACATGCAGCAAGCTGCCGCTAACGGAATCAAAGTCGGAGCATACTTCTTCTCATCAGCAGTTAATGAGGCTGAAGCAGTTGAAGAAGCGAACTGGGTTGCAGATTTCATAGCAGACTACA
Source organism: Evtepia sp. (assembly GCA_963597265.1). GTDB lineage: Bacteria > Bacillota > Clostridia > Lachnospirales > Lachnospiraceae > Lachnospira. The sequence continues at coordinate 1,803 of CAVBPJ010000041.1, forward strand.
GCATAACTTATCCTGTAGCATTTGACTGTGAAGGCTTCAATACATCTGAAAGCAGACAGAGGAGCATGACTAAGGCTGAAAGAACTGCCGTTGCCACTGCATTTTTACAGGAGATATATAATAAAGGCTATACACCTATGTTCTACGCAGCTTCCTCTGAGCTTACCAATAACAGCCAGTGGAACACTGCCAGCCTGGAAAGCTCATTTAAGATATGGGTTGCACAATATCCGTCAACACCTTACCCGCAGACTCCTTCCACATCATATGCAGGAACATGCAGCATGTGGCAGTACACTAATCAGGGCAGGGTAGCAGGTATCGGCACAAATGTTGATATCAATGTTGCGTATTTCGGTTATTCTGAAAGTAACGGCTCTCTAAGCGGTGAAACTGCAGCCGCTGCATCACCTGATGTAGAAGCAGGCATGGTATTCACATCTGTTAATGACACTGTTACTGCCAAAGATGAAGTAAGACTGCGCGACAAGCCTAGTCAGGATACTGACGCAACAGTAGTTGCAACTCTTGTTAATGGTGAAACAGTCACCAGAACAGGTACAAGCAGCAGCGGATGGTCAAGACTTGTATACAACGGACAGACCGTATACGCTGTTACAAGTTACCTGACAACAGACCTTACACCTAAGACAACTGAAAGTCCAACAGCCGGATTTAACACGAAATTCACGGACTGTAACGACACAGTAACACCAAAGGATGAAGTTAATCTGAGAAACAAGCCAAGCGTAACAGACGAAGATTCTGTTGTTGTAGCAACGGTGAAAAAAGGCGAGCTTTTCACCAGAACCGGCTATAATACAGAGGTTGGCTGGTCAAGGGTTGTCTATAACGGACAGACACTTTACTGTGTTACAAGCCTGCTGTCGGTTCAATAAATTCTTGTAAATTATCAACTCCTGATGTATATTATGCAGGTAAGCCTACTCTAACATAGGTTTGCATATTGATACACCAGGAGTTTTTTATGAAGAATCCAGCTAATAATCCAATAGATATGATGAACAGTCCGGAGCCTGAAGAATCCACTAATTATCTGAAAGCAACACTTATAATAATTATGTGGGTCGTTGTATGGCAGATTGCAGATTCAATTATTGATAACAGAATAATACTGGCAGGTCCGGTTGATATTATTGCTTCTCTGTGGGCTAACTTCCGTCAGGCTGATTTCTGGGTAATATGCATGGCAAGCTTTTTAAGGATTACATTCGGTTTCCTGTTGTCATTCATATCAGGTTTCTTTCTTGCAATGGCGGCATACAGATGGAAGATTATAGACGAGATACTTAATCCGATAATCTCTTTATTAAAGACAGTTCCAATGATATCATTTGTAATAATGCTTCTTATATGGGTTGGCAATCAGGCGCTTACAATCTATCTTTCATTCCTGGTTGTACTGCCTCTTATATATACAAGCACACTTTCCGGCTTCAAACATGTTGACCGCTCAATGCTTGAGATGGCACGCTCTTTCAACTTTTCACGCTGGAAGAAATTCACATACATATACAGACCCGCATTCATGCCATTCTTAATAAGCAGCTGCAAGGTTGCACTCGGAATGTGCTGGAAATCAGGCGTAATGGCAGAAGTAATTGCCACCCCGAAGCCATCAATCGGACGTGAAATGTATGTTGCACAACAGTATCTTCAGACAACCAACCTGTTTGCATGGACAGTAGTTGTTATAATATTAAGCACTATATTTGAAAAAATATTTACTAAAATACTTGAAAGCATGAATAAATCAGGAGGCGAATTATTGTGAGTATAACAATCACAGATCTATATAAATCTTTTGACGACAATCAGGTTCTTAAAGGCGTTAATCTTACACTTGAGGATAATTCCATATATTGTCTTATGGGGGCTTCCGGCATGGGAAAGACAACCCTGCTAAGAATCCTGATGGGACATGAACAGGCTGACCGCGGCACTATAACCGGAATTGACAGAAACAGCATCTCTTCAATGTTTCAGGAGGACCGTCTTATACCTACACTTTCCGCAGTAGAAAATGTAGCAATTGTCAGCCGTGGAAAGGCTGATAAAAAAGAAATCCGTGGCAACCTGTCAACAATTCTCCCACCTGACTGCCTTGATAACCCAATTGTATCCTTATCTGGTGGAATGAAGAGAAGAGTGGCACTCGCAAGAGCACTTGAATATCCCGGAAAGCTCATAATACTTGATGAGCCATTCACAGGACTGGACGCAGAGACCAAGCTCAACATTATAGACTACATTTTAAAAATGCGTAATGACAGAATACTGCTTATTGCGACTCATGGAATAGATGACGCTCGCCTGCTAGGTGCTGATGTCATACAGCTTGAGGAATGTCAGAAGGATTATGTTCCTGAAAATGATTGCGATGATGATGGGGAAGAACTTGAAAGAGAAGAAATTCTGTCGCAGCTTAAGATGTTCGATGGAATTCCTACTGATCATTACGAAGCTATTATTGAAAAGCTTGACGGTTATGAGAAAACATATGACAAGAACGATATAATCTGGGAACAGGGTGACAATGTTGATTATATGGGAATAGTGCTGTCAGGTGCGGTTCAGGGCTGCAATGTTGATTTTAACAGGGAAGATTCCCGTATCATGGAAAGATTCTATGCTGGCAATACATTTGGTGAAGCGATTGCATTTGGCGATAATAACTGCTGGATAGAAGTCAATGCCGCTGAAAAGAGCCACATTCTGTTCATATCAGCTAAGAAAATTCTTGAAAACACAACCGATATTGACCTGATTCACATAGGAATGAACCTGCTGCGCGAGATGGCTTCTAAATTCGCAATGATTAATATGAAGAACAAGCTTCTCGCCGAGCCGAGACTGCGCAATAAGATACTTATGTATCTTGTAAATATGAATAAAAATGCTGATGGTTCGGTAACTGTACCATACAAGCAGAAGGAGCTTGCCCAGTACCTCGGTGTCAACAAGACATCTTTCAACCGTGAATTATCCCGAATGAAAGATGAGGGCATTATAGATATTGATGGAAGAAACATCAAACTGCTTGTAGATATTGATATGGAGCTGTTGATGAATATGTAATCTTGAAAATCGCCATTTTAATTTTTAACTTTTTTAACTTTACATTCAAAGTTAAAAAAGTTAAAATAATCTTGTAAGGAGGATTGCTTATGACTAACGAAGAATATAGCAAGACTATTGCCGAGATTGAAACACTGCCAACAGGCGGTATTACCTATAAAAAGATAAATGGAAAAGAGTATGCATATTACCAATGGCGTGAGAATGGAAAGCAACACAGCAAAAGAATAAAGGCTGAAGAATTAGAACAGCTTTCCAGACAAATTGCCCGAAGAAAAGAACTTCAAAATTTAATAAAAGACATGGATAATCAGGAAGTAACCGGAGAAAATACAACTTCTTCGTTTCGATGTACAGTAAGAATTGGCGAGAATCTTGAACGTTTCGTAAAACCAGTGACAAAATGGGTGAAACGTGAATGTTATCAGCAGCTTTATGATTATGTCTACGGAGATATACATGACAGAGTGTATATTCTGTATGGTCTCAGGAGGACAGGAAAAACAACTCTGATTCGCCAGTTGATATCTGAAATGGATACATCAATGAGGAGTAAAGCGGTGTTCATTCAGATACAGGATAGCAAGACTTTAGATGATGTAAATCAGGATTTAAAAATTCTGGAAGAAAAAGGCTATAGGTACGTGTTTATCGATGAGGTTACACTGCTGAATGATTTTATCGAAGGTGCTGCTCTGTTTTCTGATGTATTTGCGGCAAGCGGCATGAAGATTGTGCTTTCCGGTACAGATTCCTTAGGCTTTATGTTTACAGAAGATGAAGAGTTATATGACAGATGCATTATGTGCCATACGACATTCATTCCATATCGTGAGTTTGAAAGAGTACTTGGGATTACAGGTATTGATAATTACATCCAATATGGTGGAACAATGAGTCTTGGTGGAAAGCAGTATAATGATAATGCTATGATTTTTGCTACTAAGAAAAGTACTGATGAGTATGTCGACAGTGCTATTGCACGAAACATTCAACATTCTTTGAAGAATTATAAATATGAAGATCATTTCCGTTCTTTAAGGGATTTGTATGAAAAAAATGAATTAACAAATGCAATTAATAGAATTGTGGAAGATATGAATCATCGATTCACTATAGAAGTATTGACCAAAGATTTTAAATCAAATGATTTGAGAATTTCAGCAAATAACTTACGAAAAGACAGGAAAGAACCTACCGATATTCTCGACCGAATAGACATTCTTAAAGTAAATGAAACACTGAAATCTTTGTTAGAAATCAAAGATAAAGAAGAACAAACAGTAGAAATTCAAGATGCTCACCGTTACGAAATCAAAGAATATCTGGACTTACTTGACTTAACTGTAGAAATAGAAAACAGATGGATGTCTGATTATAACCGCAGAGAATCCAGAACAGTATTTTCACAGCCTGGTATGCGTTATTCTCAAGCAGAGGCACTAATCAAATCACTTATGCAGGATGATATGTTCAGAGATTTATCATATGAAGAGCGAAAGAGAGTAACCGAAAGAATAATGGATGAAATCAAAGGCAGAATGATGGAGGACATAGTTCTTTTAGAGACAAAGCTATCCAAAAAGAATTGTGAAGTATTCCGATTACAGTTTGCGATTGGCGAATTCGATATGGTGGTATTTAATCCAGATAAAGGAACTTGTGAAATCTATGAAATCAAACATAGCAAAGAAGTTGTTCTCCAACAGTGCAGGCATTTGCTAGATAAGCAAAAATGTAAAGATACAGAATTCAGATACGGTACAATTACCGGAAAATATGTAATCTATCGTGGTGCTACAACATCACTTGTTCAAGCGGGAATTGATACATCGGAGGATGTGACTTATCTTAATGTAGAAGAGTATTTAAAGACGTTATAATTCTATAAAACCGGAGATTGTCTCAACGACAACCTCCGGTTAATTATTTCTCTGATTCAAGCTTTGCTAGAGCTTCGTTGTAATCACTTTCTGAATACTTTTCAAGGATAATCTCTTTAGGCATTCCATATTTTATCATAAAAATGATAGCCTCTATACTTGCTTTTATATATCCTTTTTCTTCCATCTGCCTATCTCTTTCTTCCCATGCTTTACACATGTCAACCACGTCTCCTTCCTTGCCTTCAACTATATCTGGAATATTACTGCGCCCAGTCAGCTTGCCTATCATCCAGTTCAACTCATTACTAATCTTATTATCTTTATACTTTTTAAATATATGCTCAAAATCCCTTTTATAGATACTACTTACCACATCAAACAGTATTCTTACATCATCATTATGAAACAAAAGCCTGTCAGAATCAAGTATCTGGACAAGATTAATATGATAATCAACAAACATATCAGCAAATTCCACAGGCATATCAGCCATCATATCTTTCAGAGACATCTTATAATCATCAGACATAATAACCCCAGATACATCAGTATCCATTTCTTCCAGACAATCCGGATTAACAACCTGCCTTCCCCCGAATAGTACAGCGTTAAATAAATCAGCAAAATGTTCATTAGTCCTCCAGAATGTTTTACTAACCACATCAATCACAAATTTTTCAAAAATTCAATCTAAGTTTGCCACAGCAAATTGACATGTAAAATCAAAACATGTATTCTAACCATGCAATCGGGTACTGTGGTATATTCCATAGTACCTAACTTATTGACACTAGGTTAGCTTCTTCTAATTTTAGTTAGAAATATTGCCCGTACAGCTGGCGGGCAATATTTTTGAACTATCAATTAGTATTAACTAACTAAAGTCATCTATAAATATAAGGAGGATTTAAAGATGATAAAAACAAAACTTGGGACACGCATGTTTTCTGTCCTTATGGTTCTGACTATGTTATTGAGCCTTTTGCCAATGACAGCATTTGCGAAGAATAGCAAAAGCAGTGCTGTGACATTAGCCGAAGGAACATATACAGTAACTGCTAATTTGTATGTACCTGGAGAATTAAATAAAATAATAACTGGTCTGCAAGCTTATTTAACAAATCCAGAATTACCACCAATTACTCCTGCTGAACAAAATGCAAAACTAACAGTTGATAAAAATGGTGTGTTTTTGGAAATTACAGAGTTAAACAGTATTTTTACATTGCAAGAGATTGGTGATTGCACTAATGCAGAAATAATTGAATCAACAAAAACAGACAATATTAACTTTGCCAATGGTACAACAGATGATATTACTACACGTATTGGTACATTAAAAATAAAATTAAATGATTTTTCTGGTACATATACTTTTAATAAGTGTCGTGAATATCCTACATTATTAGCCAATAGTACTCTACAGGGTTTTTGGGATGTGCCATTAACGCTGGATGTTGATTTTGATTCTGCATCAATTTATTTTGACCCTGATGCAGATGGTATGGAAACTTTTGATGTTACAGATTCAGGCTCTGGAGTCAACGTTAAAGTATCTACTTCCGATCAGCAAATGAAGAACGCAATAAATGATGCTAAATTATCCGTATATAAAACTACTAATGATTCGTCAGTTACCGCTCTTTTAAATAAAAAATACGACAAAGAATCTAGCTATACTGAATTTAAAGTCAGCATGAATCAAGAATTAACTGGAAATACGCAAGCAACTATTGAATTGCCTACCGATTTAACAACAGCCATTCACGTTTATAAATTGAATGAAAATAACACACTTTCTGAAGTCGGATATTATCAATGGAATTCTTCTACCAAAACTAAAGATGATCCAAATTCACCTGATCCTAACAATCCGATACAAATTGAAGTAAATACTAAAAATGTAACACTTAAAAATAATAAAGTGTCATTCACTGCAACAACGCTTGGCACATATATTATAATGGATATTCATGATAACTTTGAAATCCAGCAAGTAACTTACCCAAATACTGGTAATGGCATATCATATACATTTACAGATAGCTTACGCTACACAAGTGAACCTACAAATTATGAAACAGCAAAATCTTTTAAATATCATAATGTTCAACCATTAACACCTAAAGTAGAAATTGTTAATAATGGTACAGCATATAGCGTAGGTTTTTCAACCGGTGAAAAAAATGATTATTACCTTAATGCTAATTATTCTTTGTCACGGTCGAATAAAGCTAAATATGACGAAAACATACCATCTTATAAGTTGGAATTGACTGTTCCAAAACCAGAAGGTGAAAATCTTAAAGCATACTTTATCACTGAAGATACTGTTATGTTCAATTCACCATCTTATGCTGCAGATGAACTACAATACAAAGATAATTTAGATGGCACTATAACAGTTATGGTTTGTGAAAATACTGATCAAGACTATAAAACAGCACTTAATAGAATCCAGCCTATGCAAAACCGTGTTGCTGGAAAAACTGTTTTTAAGAACAGTGATGGTGTTAGTGGTTATGTATTGCTGACTGATAAAAACTTAAAAAGCCTTCCTATTGTAAACTATAACTCATCTCATATACGAGATACTGAAAACGGCAAAGTGTGTGGAAGTGTTCTATATTATTATGGTGATGATTGGATAGAAGATGATTTAGCAGAGGATATTAACGATGGACTTTATATGATTATTCCATCTGAAATGGACAACTTTACAGATTTACTGCCTAAAGAAATGTTAAATGCAGGACTTTATGACATCACTATTCCAGCAAATAATACTGCAGACGAAAATACATATTGGGCAGATGGAACACCTGCAAATCAGAGTAAAATATTAAAACTCCGAGTATACAAAAATGCATTGTCTGCAACTTATAACGGAGAAACTATACATGTAGGTGAAACTCCAAAATTAGAGATTAAGACTTCAGGCTGGAGTGATAATCTAAAAAATGATGCAAACAGTCAGCCAACATTAAAAGCCCCATCCGAATTAAAAGTTGGTAAGTATGAACTTACTCCTGATTGTCCAGAACTTGAAAACTATTATTGGGTTGTTAAGTCCGGTACACTTACCGTACTTCCTCAGGGTGCAAATGATACCGACCAGCTTGCTGAAATCCCTACCGCTATTACAGGACTTACTTATAATGGTAGTGAACAGACTGGTGTAGCTGATCCAGATGAGAATGCTGGTTATACAATTACTGGCAATAAGGGTACAGATGCCAAGACTTATACAGCAGTTGCAAGCCTGAAAGATGGTTACTGGTGGATGGATGGTACTCGTGAAGATAAGACTATCACATGGACTATAGAAGCCAATAAAGAACCAGACAGCCCAGTAGTTAAAGTCTACGAAAACATCACAGCTAACTTAAGTGTTCCGGGTGAGCTTAATACACAGCTTCCAGGCGTTACAGCATATATGACTAATCCTGATAACCCTCTTGGAATTGTACCAGACGGATACGAGTCAGTTAATGCCGTTGCACCTACAACACCTGTAAAGAACAACGCAACACTTACAGAGTATGCTGACAGAACATATACACTTACACTTAATGTTCCTAACCCAGTATTCACATTACAGAAGATAAGTGACTGCTCTAATGCAGAGATTATATCTGCAACAAGAGATGACAAGATATATTCAGGTAACACCGGAGTATCAAGAACCGGAAGAATTACTAAACTTACAATTAAGTTAAAAGACAATAGCGGAACTTATGTATTCAATGATTGTACAGAATTCCCAACATTGTTAGAGACAGACTGGAATGTACCACTTACACTTAAAGTAGATTTTCCTTCTGATGATAACAATACAGTAGATACATCTAATATAACTATTGTGTCTGACATTGAAAAGACTACAGATAATACCCCTGCAATATCAATTAAGGGAATATCATCTGAGGCTAAGGACTACTTCAAGTCACTTCTTACTAAAGAAGATGTTGAGAAGATTGCTTCTGCTGATAACAAGCTTACATTTAAGCTTACTGCTGGTAACATTACAGATACTGTATCATCTGACGATAAGAACATGGTTTCAGATGCACTTAATAAGAATTCTCTTAATAACTATGTAATCGGTCAGTATCTTGATATCAATGCAGCATTATCAACTGTTAATAAGAATATCTCATCTATTGAGAACGGCGGTACAGTTACACTTTCTGTTAAGCTTGATAACAGTCTTATTAATAAAGATGCTAACAGAACTTATAAGATTGTCAGAATCTCTGATAATGGTGATGGAACACAGACAACATCTATACTTGATACAACTTATGATTCAATAACAGGTTCTATCAAGTTTGATACTGATAAATTCTCAACATTTGTAATTGTGTACAGCGATAACGATAACAACAACGAAGTTATCAACCCAGGCAACAACACATCTGGTGATTCAGATGTTAAGACAGGTGATACAAGCAACTCATTAATCTACATCATTGTAATGATAGCTACACTTGCTGTTGTTGGTGGAACAATAGTAGTATCAAGAAAGAAAGCTAAATAATATGATCAAGAAGAATAAAGAAATTCTTGGAATTATAGCCGCAATATTTATTGCGGTTATAGTTCTATCTATAGTATTAATTGTAAAGAACAATAAAAGAGAAGAATCAGCCAGTGCCAGTGATGAAGCGTGTGATGTTAACGTAGGTTTAATCATGGGACCTCCATCTATGGGACTTGGATATTTCATGAATGAAGCAGAATCCGGCAATACATACAATAATTATTCATTCACCGTTGAAGGAATTGATTATTCAACACTTGCAGCCAAGCTTAATCAGGGAACATATGATATTATCACATGCCCTTCTAATGTAAGCTCGATTCTGTACAACAATAAGGATCTTAATGATTCAGTAGAAGTAATATCAATTAATAATCTTGGTTTACTTCATATATTAACAACAGATACATCCATCAATTCAATGGAAGACCTGAAAGGCCGTACAGTTTATTCGATAGGTGAAGGCGGTCCTCCTGAATACACATTTGAATATCTCTTAGACAAATATAATCTTACAGGACAGGTTAACTTCTCGTTCAGGTCAACACCTTTCGAGGTTCTTAATCTGTTACAGGACGAACCTAACGCAATAGCACTTCTTCCACAGCCATTTGTTGAGGTTGCCAAGCTGTTAGTTAATGACCTTCGTACTCCGATTGATGTAACCAAGGCATGGGATGAGTTAAATGTATCAAGCGGTGCGCAGTCAGTAACAACTGTTACCGTAGTAAGAAAGAAGTTCCTTGAAGAACACAGACAGGCTGTTGATGAATACCTGAAATACGCAAAGCTCTCAACAGATTACACTCTTAATAATGTAGAGCAGGCTGCCAGATGGACTGAAAAATATGAGACATTTCTTAATCCGGACATTGCCGTTGATGCAATTCCACAGTGCAGCATATGTACTATTACAGGCAGTCAGATGAAGACTATTCTCTCAGGTTTCCTGCAGATTATGTATGACCTGAATCCTGACGCTGTTGGCGGCAGAATGCCAGATGATGATTTCTATTATATTCCTGACAACGATAAGAATGTTGTTACGGAGAGCAGTAAACAGACTGAGAGCCAGACCAATGAGACTGCAGGCTCTACTGAAGAATCTTCTGTATCTGATACGACAGCGGAATCTTCTGAGAATTCAGGTAATCAGAATGAACCTGCCCGTCCTGATAATACTGCAAATGTTGTTTCTGGCGGGGATAATTCATCTAACCAGCCAGACAACAGTACACCAGAGGTGAATTATGCAATCAATCCGGGAACATATACAGTTACTGCTAATATATGGTTTAGAAAAGAGGATAGCGGACTTCCTATGAATCCACATTTGACAAGTCCAATATTCCCTCCTAAAGACCCTGTATCTGACAATGCAGAGCTTACCGTAGATTCTGATGGAAACTGTTATGTGCGCATACCAATTGTTATCCAGTCAAAGGTTATGACAATCCAGCAGATGGAAGGCTTCTCTAACACAAGTGTAAGCAATATCGAGCGTGATGGTGATGGTAATATCACAGCAATTACACTTTCACTTGGCAGACTTAATTCGCTTAGTGATGTTGTAACTGATACATGCACTGTATCATTAAAGATGGGGGACCTTGCGATGTCAATCTCAGGATTTTCAAGAGATCAGGTATGGCCTGCACAATTTGAACTGAATTAATATACATTTGCACAGAAAGGATTAATCCTATGGATGAATTAATTAAATTAAAGAAGCCACGCACTAAGCAGGACAGAATCAAAATGGCTTTCATCATTGTATTCTGGCTTATTGTGTGGGAAATAGCTGACAGATGTATTGATAACAAAATCATTCTCTCAGGTCCTGTACATATTATTCAGGCTTTGGGAAGAAATATAAGGCAGGCAGACTTTCTTGCCATATGCGGCGCGTCCTTTTTAAGGATAGCCGCTGGCTTTATATTATCATTCGTTGCCGGATTCATTCTGGCTTTAGTCTGTTTCAAATTTACGATTATAAGAGATTTTCTTGAACCAGTTATAATCACACTGAAAACAGTCCCAATGATTTCATTTGTAATAATGCTTCTTATATGGGTTGGCAATCAGGCACTTACAATATATCTTTCATTCCTGATTGTGCTTCCGCTTATATACACGAACACGCTGTCCGGTCTTGAAAATGTTGATACAGAAATGCTTGAGATGGCTAAAGTATTCGGTCTGTCGCCTTTCAAGAAATTCATGTATATATACAGACCTGCATTCATGCCATTCCTCTTATCAAGCTGCAAGGTATCTCTTGGACTGAGCTGGAAATCAGGTATCATGGCCGAAGTTATTGCAACACCGAAGCCGTCTATCGGCCGTGAAATGTATGTTGCCAAGCAGTATCTACAGACTGACAATTTATTTGCATGGACAATAGTAGTTATTGTTCTTAGTATTCTGTTCGAGGTTGTGTTCATGCTATTTATGAAGCAGACTGCAAGACCTTGTGGCTCATTACTTGGTAAGAAGGAGGAGGGTTAAATGTCTGTAAATATATCTAATCTTAACAAAGCATTTGGCGAACATAAAGTTCTTACCGACCTTAATATGACTCTTGAGGATAACGGAATATACTGCCTTATGGGACCTTCCGGCATGGGAAAGACAACTCTGCTTCGTATTATTATGGGACTTGAAACTAAGGACTCCGGTACAATCGAGGGCGCACCTCTTAAGGATATATCGGTTATGTTTCAAGAGAACAGATTATGTGAAGTCCTTACTCCTGTTGAAAATGTAGCACTTATATGTAACAGGCATGTATCACGAAAGAGTATTCATGATATGCTCTCTGCGATTCTTCCAGAGGAATGTCTTACACAGCCTGTAAGTGAGCTGTCCGGCGGTATGAAGCGAAGAGTGGCTCTTGCCAGAGCACTTGCTTATCCCGGTAAAATAGTCATTATGGACGAGCCATTCACAGGACTTGATATTAACACCAAGAAAGATGTTATTAACTTTATACTAAAAGAACAGAAAGGCCGTATTCTTCTTATATCAACTCATGGGGAAGAAGATGTAAATCTGCTTAATGCAACGAGAATACGACTTGAAGATATAATGAGTGTCTAAAGGAGAATTTACTGATATGTATTGTTTAGGAATTGATATGGGTACATCAACAGTTAAAGTTGTACTCGTTGATGATAATAGAATAATTAAGACTTACATTAAGAAGCATTACGGAAAGATTCTGCCTTGTGTTTCTGAAGGTATACGCTCTGTCTGTACATCTTCTGGAATCAGAGACATTGCCTGCGTTACTGTTACAGGAAGTAACTCACACCTTCTTGTTAATGTCTGTCCTGAAGTGAACCAGCTTGATGATATTCCTGCTGTTGTAGACGGAGTAAGAAAGCTTGTACCCAAAGCCAGAACCATCATTGAGATAGGAAGTCAGGGAGCACGCTTCATTACTGATATTGACAGTGTTCCACAGTTCTCTGTCAATGAGCATTGTGCCGGCGGTACCGGTTCTTTCTTTGAGGACCAGATGTCAAGACTTGGTCTTAAGATAGAAGATTATTCTAAGCTTGTTGCCTCAGCCCGTGAAATTCCTGCACTTTCAGGAAGATGTGCTGTATTTGCCAAGACTGATATTATACACAGACAGCAGGAGGGTGTTCCTAAACAGGATATCCTGCTTGGTCTGTGTTATGCAATGATTAAGAATTTCAAAGCCACAATCGTTAAGAATCTTCCGGTCAACAAGCCTGTTGTATTCTGCGGCGGTGTAACTGAAAACACTGGTGTCATACGCGCATTAAAAGATGTTTTCCATCTGACAGATGAAGAACTTATAATACCTGAATACGCAAGATATGAGGCAGCTTACGGTGCAGCAATCTCTGCTTCTGAATCTGCAAATGTTGATATTGATTCATTATTAGATTCTATTGATAATGCGGTAACTGACACTACATTGCAGTCAGGTCTTGCAAGATTATCAATTCCTGATGACTGCGGGCTTACAGACCCGAAGGCTACTGGTGTTGTACCGAAGGATGGCTGTTACATAGGAATTGATATCGGCTCAACAAGTACTGATATTGTACTGATTGGTGATAATGGTGATATTATTGATTTCTTATATATGAGAACAGCCGGCGACCCTGAAGGTGTCGTAAGACATGGTCTTAAGACTATACATGACCGTTATGGTGATTTCAATATTCTCGGAGTTGGTATAACAGGTTCAGGCCGTGAAAGACTTGGACGAATGATGGGGGCTGATGCTATCCGTGATGAAATAACTGCGCAGGCTAAGGCTGCTGTAATATACGTTCCTGACGCGGACACTGTATTCGAGATTGGTGGTCAGGATTCCAAATATATAAGCCTTAAAGATGGCGAAGTTGCTGACTTTACAATGAATAAAATATGTGCTGCCGGTACAGGTTCATTTGTCGAAGAACAGTCCTTAAGAATGGGTATTCCGATTGAAGAATTCGGACATCTTGCGCTTGCATCAGACAATCCATGTGACCTTGGAGAAAGATGTACTGTATTCATTGAGACTGCGATTGCATCTGCAGAAGGCTCTGGTGCTTCTAAAGAAGATATTGCTGCAGGATTATGCCATTCAATTGTAAAGAATTATCTTCATAAAGTCGTAGCTAATAAGCCTGTCGGCAAATCAATCGTCCTTCAGGGCGGTGTTGACTACAATCCGGGTATTGTAGCCGCATTTATGAGTGCTTACGGTGACAGGGTTAAGGTGAGTCCGATTTTTTCAATCTCCGGCGCAGTTGGTGCAGCTTACCTTGCTAAAGAATCCATGACAGCCGATAAGAAACAGAAGAGTTCTTTCCTTGGATTCGATTTCCCTAAAGATGAGAGAAGTGAAGCAGTATCAAGCGAACAGATTCGTGCTAATAAAGCATTTTACAAGAAGGCAGGACAGTTCGCAGTTGAAGGTTATGATGCTGCCATTGACCCTGACAAGAAAACTATAGGTGTTCCACTGTCACTTATTATGTTCAAATTCTTCCTCCTTGCTTATGAATTTTTCAAGAATCTTGGATATAATGTTGTGCTTTCAGACACATCTAACCAGACAACTATTGCTGATTCACAGGCTTACGCAAAGGGTGAGACATGCTATCCTGTAAAGCTTCTGTATGGACACATGAAGAATCTTGCTGACAAGAAGGTTGATTATATATTCATGCCTCTTGTTCACACAATAAGACACACTCATGCGCATGCGGTCCACAATTATGCATGCCCTTACATGCAGACTGCCGCGAAATCAATATATGATTCTCTTGGTCTTGCAAGTCAGGGAATTGAGCTTATAAGCCCTGTATTCGACCTTGACCTCGGTGCTAAGAACATGGCTTCTGCCATGCTCGATGTCGGTAAGTCATTAGGATTTTCCAAGCCAAAATGTATGGTAGGTCTGTTAAAGGGTGCTGCAGCAGTCAACCGTTATTCAGAGAACTGTGAAAAGATAGGTAAAGAGGTTCTTGATAATCTCAAGCCTGATGAGAAAGTTCCTGTTATTATAACTAGAAACTATGGTATATCTGACCCTGTACTTAATATGGGTGTACCAGAGATTCTGTTAAGCAAAGGCTACAAAGTTCTTACACTTGGACATCTTCCGGGAATGTCGCTTGATATATCCGGTGATTACCCTGATATGTACTGGCCATTTGGCGACCATCTGCTTTCAGGTGCCAAGCTTATAAGGAATCATCCTAACCTGTATGCGGTATATCTTACTAATCACGGCTGCGGCCCTGACAGTGTAATTAACCATATGTTCGCAGAGGAGATGAAAGGAAAGCCTTATCTTCACCTTGAGGTTGATGAGCATTTTTCTAAGGTTGGCGTAATAACAAGAATCGAAGCTTTCTTAAACAGCATTTCACACCAGCCTGACGCAGTTAAGCCTGACAATTATAATATACTTGATGTTGCCTATAATCCGGCTAATATCACTTATAAGGCTGACCGCAATAAGACACTCGTTATTCCTGATGCCGGCTATTATTCAGAGTGTATCGCCCTGTACTATCAGGAGCTTGGCATACACACTGCAATCGCACCGGCATTTGACCGTGAAGTCTTAAATATCGGACGTGCAAGAATGAACGCCAAGGAATACCTCCCACTGCCTATGCTTCTTGGAAGTATTCTTAAAGGTATTGATAATGGTCTTTCTGAAGAAAACAGTGAGTATCTTATTCCTTTCAATTATGGCTCTGATGCTGACGGACAGTATGCCCGTGCAATCCGCACCATACTTGACTCGGAAGGTCACACATCAATCGGCATGGTTTCTCCTATTCTTGAAGAAATCATTGAAAAAGCTGACAACATCGAGCTTCTGTTCAGATGTCTGCTTCTTGGAGATATTATATATTCAGTGCCTGTTGCGGAAAGAAAAGCATTTGCAGATACATACATGAATGCTTCAACTGTAGCAGATATTAAAAGCCTTATGGCTGCTGCCAGAGCTGCTGTTTCTGCATATAACAAATGTGCTGACAGCGGGGCGGATTCATCTGCCAATAGTTCTGACGCTGGTACATCAATTGCTGTTGTTGGTTCGCCTTTATGTATAACATCTCTTGATGAAGGACTTCTTGACAGACTCGAAGTGGGCGGCTACAGAATCAGAAGAGTTCCGATATCAGAAATGCTTCTTTTCATGTGGGCTGATAATAAGAAGGGCAGTACCTCTACAATAGAAGCTCTTACCGATATGCTTAGAAAGATTCATCGCGAATTAGCTGATATCAGCACATTTTCAAAGAGCTTTAATAAACTGCTTGTTATTGCTGAAGCTAACCTGCATGGTTTCCAGGGGGCTAACGGAAGATACAGATATGCTAAGACTATCCAGATGGCTTATGACTATGACGCAGTTCTTGAACTTGCTCCACGCTATGAAAACACTGCAATGGTGCTTGATATGCGCGGATTATACCAGAAGGCAGCCTGCCCTGTATATAACTTGTCACTTGATGGTGACTGGGACGAGACAGCAGAGAGCAGACTTAATTCATTCTTATATTACTGCAAAAAATAGACAATATATTACTGCCATAAGCAGCTGATAACCTAAAAATGGCACTGCCGGAAATAATCTGACAGTGCCATTTTTAATATTAATTATATTGTGTAATTACATTTGACTACATTTCTTCAATAATCTTTCTTGCAACATATACGCCGCTGGCAGAAGCGTGTGATAATGAATGTGTAACGCCGCTTCCATCGCCAATTATGTATAAGCCTTTATATCTTGTCTCAAGATTGTGGTCAATCTCAACTTCCATGTTGTAGAACTTAACCTCAACACCGTACAGAAGTGTATCATCATTGGCAGTTCCCGGTGCAATCTTATCAAGTGCGTAAATCATCTCTATAATTCCATCAAGAATTCTCTTAGGAAGTACAAGACTTAAATCTCCCGGAGTAGCAGCAAGAGTAGGCTTTACAAGTCCCTCCTCAATTCGCTTCTCTGTACTTCTTCTTCCTCTCATAAGGTCGCCGAATCTCTGAACAATAACACCACCGCCAAGCATGTTGGAAAGTCTCGCAATACTTTCACCGTATCCGTTACTGTCCTTAAATGGCTCTGAAAAATGCTTTGCAACAAGAAGAGCAAAGTTGGTGTTCTCTGTCTGCTTCTCAGCACCTTCATAGCTGTGTCCGTTAACTGTTACAATTCCGTTAGTGTTCTCATTAACTACGATTCCATTAGGATTCATACAAAATGTTCTAACAAGATCCTCGAATTTCTCTGTTCTGTATACAATCTTGCTTTCGTACAGTTCATCTGTAAGATGTGCAAATATAACGGCTGGAAGCTCAACTCGCACACCGATATCAACACGGTTAGACTTAGTTGGAATCTCAAGATTCTGACAGACATTTTCAATCCATTTGCTTCCGCTTCTACCAACGGAAACAATACATTTGTCACAATCCATGTACTCGTCCTTATAGAACACTCTGTAACCGCCTTCAATCACCTCAATGTTACTTACAGGAGTATTAAAATAGAAGTCTATATGGTCTTTCATCTCATTGTACATGTTCTCAAGAACAATATAGTTAATGTCTGTTCCAAGATGTCTTACTGAAGCATCAAGAAGCTTCAACTTGTTCTGCATGCATAAAGTCTTGAACTTAGTGCCTGCTGTCGAATACATGTGAGTCTCTTCACCACCATGTGATGTATTGATTGTATCAACATACTTCATCAGGTCGATTGCCTCATCCCTGCCAATATATTCGTAAAGAGTTCCACCGAAATCATTAGTTATATTGTATTTACCATCTGAAAATGCACCAGCACCGCCAAATCCATTCATAATCGCACATGTTGGGCATTTGATACATGATTTAACCTTCTTGCCATCTATAGGACATTTTCTCTTCTCTAATGTGTTGCCTTCCTCAAACACAGCCACTCTTGTTTCCGGTGACTTTTTCATAAGCTCGTACGCAGAAAAGATTCCGCCCGGTCCGGCTCCAATAATAATTACATCGTATTTCATACATTATCCTCCTACGGGAAATTTCTTAGGATATTATATCATAGAATCGGGGTTATGTGGTATAGTGTAGGTATTAAGTTATCTGATATTAAGATGTTTAGTATCAAGTTATTCAGATAGCAGTCTATTGCGAAAAATGGAGGAACCGGACATGTTAGAAGTTGGAACAAAAGCACCTGATTTTGAATTACCAGACCAGAATGGAGATATGCACAAACTCAGTGATTATGCAGGAAAGAAAGTTATATTATATTTCTACCCAAAGGATAATACAGCAGGCTGCACCAAGCAGGCATGTGGCTTTTCAGACAGATATCCTCAATTCACTGAAAAAGGTGCAGTAATACTCGGTGTCAGCAAGGATTCTGTTGCCTCACATAAGAAGTTCGAAGAAAAATACGGATTAGCATTTACTCTTTTAGCAGACCCTGAGCGTAAAGTAATTGAAGCATATGATGTATGGAAGGAAAAGAAGAATTACGGCAAGGTGTCTATGGGTGTTGTGAGAACTACATATCTTATTGACGAGCAGGGTATTATCATCAAGGCTAATGATAAGGTCAAGGCTGCAGATGATGCTGAAAATATGCTTAAGGAATTAAATTAAATGACAGAAATAGATTGGGAAAAGCTCCTTAGAATAAAGACTACCGGCAGAGACGACTCAAAATCAGATACATACAGATATCCGTATGAACCCACTTCTTATGAAGTGCTTAACAGGCTGGCTAACACCGGAATCATCGGCAAGAACAATACTCTGCTGGATTATGGCTGTGGGAAAGGACGAGTCAGTCTTTTCATGGCTTACCAGACAAAATGTCACTCTATTGGCATAGAATACGACAACCGTATATTTGAACGCGCCATGAATAATAAAGAGAGCTGCATATCCGGCGGAAGAGTCACATTTATAAATGAGGACGCCCTTAAATATAATATACCTGAAGAAGCTGACAGATTTTTCTTCTTTAATCCATTTTCTGTCGAAATCTTTAAGGGCGTACTTTCTAATATTATGGAAAGCTTTTATGACAATCCCAGAGAAATG
Source organism: Evtepia sp. (assembly GCA_963597265.1). GTDB lineage: Bacteria > Bacillota > Clostridia > Lachnospirales > Lachnospiraceae > Lachnospira. Next base: position 20,925 of record CAVBPJ010000041.1, read on the forward strand.
TATATGATTTTCTATTATCCTTCCGATGAGTACCTTATGTGCCTGTCTCAGGAGTACGGCGTAAGTCTGTATGATGAGATTGACTGTAGTGATATATCTGGCGGGGAAGCCCGGAGGGAGAGATTGGTGGTGTATGGAATTCATCAATATTGATATGTTGTGTACAGTTGTAACACTTGTATTACTGCTTGCAATATGAAGTCAAAAAAATAATCGCCTCTAGTCCTGGAAAAACTTGGGCGATTATCT
>CAVBPJ010000041.1:21231-24131 GCA_963597265.1 Evtepia sp.
CTTTAATCTCTTATGTAAATTCAGACTAAAACGTCTATCGGTAGCACTCTTTTTACATCTTCATATTACGATTCTTATTTTCACTTGTCAATTTTTATGTCTGTTTATTAAACCTTAAAATATATTTTTATTTCTGCACAAAATTCCAATGAACAATTTTTTGCTGATTATAGTGTATCATGTGCTGTATTATGTTATCATGTACGGAAGCACAGCACATGATATAATTTACGTTTAAAACTACAAGGAGAAAGACACATGACATTTGAATCAGCCCGTCCGGACGATTTTAATGAAATACAAAATCTCTACTGGGATTTAATAGATAAAAGCAAAGATGAGCCATCTTTTCCTGACTGGAAAAAGGGCGAACACCCATCTTCTGATTTTTTAATGCAAAGCATTGCCAGCAATCAATTATTAATAATAAGAGATGATGACATAATTAAAGCCTGTGCTATAGTAAACAGCATTTCTAATAAGGAATATGCAGATGTATCATGGCAGGTTAAAGAAAATGGCCATAATGTATGGATTCTGCATGCTCTTGCAGTACGATTCGAGTACAGAGGTATGGGACTTGGCACACTTCTTGTCAAACACATTTTATCATATGCAAAAGCAAAAAATATTGAAGCAATCCACCTCGATGTGATAGATAAGAATACTCTAGCTGATAAGCTGTATATCAAGGCTGGATTTAAGTATATAAGCACTGAAAATATCTATTATGAAGTTGTTGGTACTAGAAAGTTTCGAATGTATGAGTATGTGGTATGATGATATGCACAACAATTATAATATACCGTCATTCCAGCGGTAAAAATAATATGAACATTTGTTTACCCATAGTTGCAACACGACCATAGGTAGGTTGTCACACGACCAAGGGCATAGGTGCCACACGGCTATGGTATAGTTGCAGTACGACCATTAACTATATTCAAGTAATTAAAATCATTGGAGTTATATTCAATCAATCCTTCAGGAAGAGAAGGACGGAATGAGAGATACACCAACAACAAGACCAAAATTCAAGGAAATTTTATGTTAAAAATGTCGCTTGCTAAATTCAATTCAAACTTAAAAACTGTTTACAACGTTGGTTTGATGTTATAATATAGTTATGTTAGATGTTTTCAACATACTTTTATTTTTCAATTTGAGGTTTGAGAGTTCTGTTAATTTATAAGGTTATCAAACGTTGCATCTATATGAATCATGTTACAGTTTGTTTGAGAGTTCTGTTAATATATAAGGTTATCAAACAGAATAACAGCACCAAAGACTTTTACAGCAGTTTGAGAGTTCTGTTAATTCGTTTTTCATATTTCAAAAATATTTTCACGCCCCAAAATTGATTTTTGAAAAAAGCTGTTGGGAAACTTTCTAACATTTGAAAAGAAGCATTGTGCATATCAGTATGATATGTACAATGCTTCTTTTTCATTTTAATCAATAAATAACCATATCAATATCTAATCCGTCGGACAGAAAAGCATCACAAAAATATTATTATATGCATAACATCGTAAAGATAACATTGTATTTATCAAAATTAATATGTAATAATGGTGCTGAAATCGTGTGAAATGTTGTAAATAATATACCAACAGATAAAAATATTTCCTATATCTAAAATAGCAGTGCAAAAATAGTTAAAGACCGTTGCTGATTATCTCGGATATGAAAATACAGGGACTCTTTCATTTAGGAAATATTTCACAACTTATATTTACGAAAAAAACGATTATGATATAATACTTGTACAATGATTTCTCAACACTCATCAGCTGCAACAACACAATGCTACATAGGCATTATGTCAAAACATGTTGAAAACGCAATGCAGGAACACTTATTAATAATCGTCAAAAAATAAAAATAGTAGGAGAAAAATTATGAATTTAGGTGATGAATTTGAACGTTACAATTCATTAAATAGTGAAGAATCTGATGAATCTGATATGCGTGATAGTTTTACAAGAACAGTTTCAGAAATTGCTTCTGGAGACGTAATTGAGGATGTGTCTTATTTAGATATATTAATAAAGAATGGTGAAGTTCCAGAGGATTACAATAATAATGTATATACATATCCTGAGAATATGATAAGTTGCAGTGGAAAATTAATAAATGTTCTTTTTACAAAGGAAGAACGAAAATTATTTGAGGACGAACAGATACCCGAGATTGATGATTATACCTCCTCAACACCTAATAAACCTGTTAAAAGAAATTTAAATATTAAAATGCCTATCTTCTTTGCTAGTGAGGATATCTCACCACTTGAGGGTGAGGTTTGTAGAATAATAACATCTTTACCTATTGCACAAGGTTATACCGGTTTTGGCGATACTTTTCCAAACACCTGTCTGTTTGACGCAGCATATATATACAGATACATGACTATGAACAAGAGCAATGGCACAGTAAATCAAGATAATACTGTCAATCCTATGATGATTGATGCCATAGAACATGCAATCAAAAGGTTAAATCATACGTATATTTATGCTGATTGTATTGATGCTGAAGGGATTACTTACCAGATTTCTGAAAATATAATTTTTGTAAGGAAAATCAGTACATCTATAAATGGTGTGGAAAAATCAGTCTATCAGCTATTCAAAGCTCCTATGTTATTAAATTATTGGCTTACAACTAATAGCCTGGCCGCAAGAAATACTAACCAGATTCATGTGTGCACCAAGTATTCAAAAAAATTAATTGAAATTCGTTTTTACTTGTACAGCATTATTATGGATTTCAAGATGCAAAATAAAAAACAAGGTACTATTTACTATAGGAGTATATTTTCAAACTGCAACATATTTTATTTTGATTCAAACGGAAAAATAGATCATACAGCGCTTATACAAGATAAAGATATTATTGTA
>CAVBPJ010000042.1:0-23825 GCA_963597265.1 Evtepia sp.
AAGCACACGCAAACATATAATTCAGCTTATTGCGTAGGTCAATTACAAGCAAAACTTCATTTCATCCTATGAAAATAGAAGAAAACGACCTACTAAAGCATAACATTAAGATACTTTAGTAGGTCTCTACTCTGAAATCTAATCAATATTGTAAGAAAAGCACCTACTAATTATACTCATCAATGTATTCTAGTAGGTCTTCAGCCCCCAAAGGCATATCTCTGCAATATTTCTACAATATCTCTGCACTGAAAAGTTGATATTTCCTCCATAACGCGACTTTTTGATGCAACATGCCATCACTCCCGCAACGCAGTTCTACGATACAAGTTACCATAGTACTTAACACACCTGCTAATTATACTCATCAACAACTTCTAGTGTTCTTTAGCGGTCCACTTTTTAACACTTAATTTCATTACAGCAACGGAATTAACCATATTTTCATTAAACTGCCACTCTTTTCCTTCTGTATAATGTGCCATTATTAATTCCAGAGCATGCTTCTTCTCCTCATATGATTCTATGAACTTTATGTCTCCTTTTCCAATCACACTCTGATACATATAACTATATGAACATGCTGTATCTGATCCAACAAGTTCATGTTTAGTGTCCATTTCAAAAGATGCCCTGCCATTGCTCTTTATAAGATCAGCCTTTCTGCCCTCTTTGGCACCATGACAATACAGTATAAGATTACCTCCATTATCTTCATAGCCATAATTAAGAGGAACTATATATGCATCTTCCCCATCTACGAACCCAAGGCGCAGACAGTCACATTTGTCTACAATTTCAAGCATTAAGTTATAATCAGTTACTTCTCTTTCTTTTCTTCTCATATTATCTCCAGCTTCCTGCATTTATATAAGTTTAATTGCCTCATTAACATTGTTTACGCCAATAATCTCGATTTCATTGTTACTCTTTATGTTCTTCATACATACACCCGGTAATATACATGTTTTAAAGCCAAGCTTAACAGCCTCATTAACCCTCTGCTGTGCCTGACTTACCGCTCTTACTTCACCAGCAAGACCTACTTCTCCGAATATAACAGTTTTCTCATCAATTGCCCTGTTCTTAAAACTGCTTACAAGTGCCATAACAATTCCTAAATCCAGTGCCGGTTCATTAACTTTAATTCCGCCTGCAACATTTACATATGCATCACTTCCTGACATGTGTATGCCTGCTCTTTTCTCTAGAACTGCCATAAGAAGATTAACCCTGTTATAGTCAGTTCCCGCAGCAGTTCTTCTTGCCATTCCGAAGTTAGAATCACATACAAGAGCCTGTATCTCTACCATTATTGGCCGTGTTCCTTCCAAAAGGCACACAACGACTGAACCTGATGCACTCTCAGGTCTTCCGTTAAGCATGTATTCTGATGGATTCTCAACTTCTGCAAGACCACTCTGCTGCATTTCAAATACTCCGATTTCATTAGTTGAGCCAAATCTGTTCTTGACGCCCCTTAATATTCTGTATGAAGCATATCTGTCACCTTCAAAATAAAGTACAGTATCAACCATATGTTCAAGCATTCTTGGTCCTGCAACCGTTCCCTCTTTAGTTACATGTCCAACTATGAATATTGTAATATTAAGCCCCTTTGCGAGCTGCATAAGCACAGATGTTGTCTCTCTTACCTGCGAAACACTTCCCGGTGCTGCTGCCACATCCTCTTTATACATAGTCTGTATAGAATCAATTATGACTACCTCTGGTTTATTTCTTGTAAGGATGTCCTCTATATTATCAAGATTAGTCTCACATAAGAGTTTCAGTGTTCCATTACATCTGCCAATTCTGTCCGCCCTTAACTTTATCTGTTTAAGTGATTCCTCTCCTGATATATACAATACATCTCTTCCTGCTCCCGACAGGTTATAACACATCTGAAGCAGAAGCGTAGACTTTCCTATTCCAGGGTCTCCTCCTACAAGTACTAAAGAACCTGCAACAATTCCCCCGCCAAGCACTCTGTCGAGCTCTGCTATGCCTGTAGATGTTCTGTCGTTCTCTTCAAAACTCACACTGTTTATCTCTACAGGAACCGGTACTGATGAAGCAGCCGCTCTCTGGTTTGTCCCTGCTATTCCTTTGGCTGACTTAGGTTTGCTAACGGGTTCTTCTACAAATGTGTTCCATTCTTTACACGCTGGACACTGCCCGAACCACTTGACAGATTCATATCCACATTCTTTACAAAAAAAAGCTGTATTCTTTGCTTTAGCCATATATCCCCCTAAAAAAGGCTGCCACAACATATACATGTGTGACAGCCTGTAATATCATAATCTGTTTAAACTTTAATTAAGCCTTCTTAATATCAACCTTAACTGGCTTCTCACCATCAAATTCTACTGAAAGAACAAGCTTTCCACCCATATTAGTAGCCATTGTTCCTGCATCTTTATCATTAATTCTGATATCGTATGAAGCACCTTCTTCAAGACCTAATGTAATCTGTGCATCCTCTTTTCCTTCTACACTGAATGATACGCTTGTATCTGTAGCCTTGAAATTATTAACTGCTGTTCCCGGAACAGATTCATATACAAATGAACCATTCTTCTCAAGCTTAGTGATCTCATAAAATGTCTTCACCTTATATGTATCCCCACAATGCTCGAAATCTGGCAGCTTTGATTTAACATCTAAATTATAATTACCAAAGCTGATTGTTCCATCCGCTTCTGAACGAATCAATTCATTTACTACTGGCATATTATTATCCTCCTGTTTGTTACGATATGTATGTACTGATTATACAATAAACTGACAAAAAGCGCCAGCAATTTGTCAGTTGTTTATTGTTTATTTATTATTTGTTCATACCTCTTTTAAGAGTAAAATTAAGCTTGTTATCCTTTACCGTTATCTTAACTTTATTGCCAGAATGGACCTTTCCCATAAGAATACGTTCTGCCAGAACATCTTCCACCTCATTCTGGATAGTACGGCGCAGAGGTCTTGCTCCATATTTGGAATCATATCCCTTATCAACAAGCCATTGTCTTGCAGCGTCATCAAGTTCAATTGATAATTTCATTTGCTCCATAATACGCTTATTAACATTAGCTATCATTATATCTACAATCTTAGCAATCTGCTCTTTGCCAAGAACATGGAATACAACAATATCATCTATTCTGTTAATGAACTCTGGCTTGAATATTCTCTTAACCTCATCCATGACTTTGCTCTTCATCTCTTCGTGATTCTGCTGCTCAGTCATTCCTGATGAGAATCCAAGTGACTTAGGAGACACAATATTCTCAGCACCGGCATTACTTGTCATTATAATTATAGTGTTCTTAAAGTCTATGACTCGTCCTGTTGAATCTGTTATATGTCCATCATCAAGTACCTGTAAAAGAACATTAAATACATCCGGGTGGGCTTTCTCAACTTCATCAAAAAGAATTACAGAGTATGGATTTCTTCTTACTTTCTCACTAAGCTGTCCGCCCTCATCATATCCTACATATCCCGGAGGTGAGCCAATAAGCTTTGACACTGTGTGTTTCTCCATAAACTCAGACATATCAACTCTTATAAGCGAATTCTCTGTTCCAAACATAGCATCTGCTAAAGCCTTGGAAAGCTCAGTCTTACCTACACCAGTAGGTCCTAAGAAAAGGAATGAACCAATTGGTCTGTTAGGATCTTTAAGTCCTACTCTTCCTCTTCTGATTGCCTTGGCAACAGCTGTGACAGCCTCATCCTGTCCAATAACTCTGTTGTGAAGCGTCTCCTCAAGCTTCATAAGACGCTCTGACTCTGCCTGTGCAATTCTCTGTACAGGAATCTTTGTCCATGTTGACACAACAGAAGCAATCTCATCCTCACCAACAATAAGGTTATTCTCATTGATGCTGTCCTGCCACTGCTTTGTCATCTTTTCAAGCTGTTCTTTTTTCTTTAACTGCTTTTTCTTGATTTCTCCGGCTTTCTCATAAGCTTCAGCCTTGATTGCTTCTTCCTTATCGGCAGTAAGCTGCTCAATCTGTGCTTCTAATGTCTTAATCTCGTCAGGCATTACATATGCATCAAGTCTTGTTTTAGAAGATGCTTCATCAATAAGGTCAATTGCCTTATCTGGGAGGAATCTGTCATTGATATATCTCTTAGACAGTTTAACCGCAGCAACTACAGCCTCATCTGTAATTGTAACATGATGATGTTCTTCATACTTGCCCTTAAGTCCTCTTAATATCTGTACTGCCTCATCTGCTGTAGGCTCTTCAACCTTAACAGGCTGGAATCTTCTTTCAAGCGCAGCATCCTTCTCAATATGCTTTCTGTATTCTTCAAGAGTTGTTGCACCAATAAGCTGGATTTCTCCTCTTGCAAGAGATGGCTTTAATATATTAGACGCATCAATAGCACCTTCCGCGCCGCCTGCACCTATTATTGTATGAATCTCATCAAGGAAAAGTAATACATTACCTGCATTCTTAACCTCTGCAATCACCTTCTTGATTCTTTCTTCAAATTCACCTCTGTACTTAGAACCAGCAACCATTCCTGAAAGGTCTAATGTAAGCAGACGCTTGTCCTTAATTGTCTCAGGCACATTACCCTCAACAATACGTGCTGCCAGCCCCTCTGCTATAGCTGTCTTACCAACTCCCGGCTCACCGATAAGGCATGGATTATTCTTGGTTCTTCTGCTAAGTATCTGGATAACTCTCTGAATCTCTTCTTCTCTTCCTATAACAGGGTCTAATCTTCCCTCTCTTGCCATCTGTGTCAGATTCCTGCTGTACTGGTCAAGTGTTGCAGTGCTTTTTCTGTCATTGCCTCTTGGTCTTCCACTCTGGAAATCCTCTTTAGCCCTTCCTGTATCTTCTCCCATAGCCATAAGGAGGTCAACATACATTTTCTTGACAGGAACACCTATAGTATTAAGAAGTCTTGAAGCCACGCTGTCTGTCTCTTTAATTATGGCAATTAAAATGTGTTCTGTACCTATAAGCTCTGACTTGAAACGTGCTGCCTCTCTTGCAGCATTGTCAAGTATATGTCTTACTCTTGGTGTATATCCCGATGGCTCTTTTACATTAACTACACTGTCAGGTGCTATAAGCTGGCATACAAGATTAATTATCTTCTCATCAGTAACATCATTACTAAGAAGAACTGATGACGCAAGTCCGCCCTCAGCCTTAATAAGTCCTATAAGAAGATGTTCTGAACCTATATAACCATGTCCTAACATAGCAGCTGTATCTGCCGCGTAATTAAGCGCTTCCTGCGCTTTACTGGTAAATCTGCTCTGCATTTTGTGTCCCTTTCTATATCAGTTTATATATGATAATTGTAATTATTAACTATTGGATTGTTGGCAGATGTTCTCTGATGAAATCTGCTCTTGCAGCTTCCAGTTCCTCCTCATCCATATCTTTATTAGATATCATCAGAAGATTAGCCGGATGTATTCCTATCATAAGCTGGTATATATTGCTTTCATCAAACCCATCAGCCTTAATAAGTCCTGCTGCAAGTCCGAATCTTATCTGCGAAAGCAGCAGTTCTCCATCATTAAGTGTAACCTTTCTGGCATATTTTAACACGCCATATGACCTGTACACCATATCAAGTGCTGTCATCTTTCTCTTGGTGACATACTGCTTTCTATAATTGCGTTCCTGTGCAATAATCTGTTCTGCTATATTGTCAAGATTGTCAATTATATCTTTCTCACTTTTTCCAAGTGTCACAAGATTAGTAAGCTGGTATATATCACCTAACGCTCTGTTATTATCGCCTTCCATCGCCCTTAATACCAGTCCGAATCGTCCGACCTCCGGAATCAGTCCTGATATTTTATCATTTCCTGCAAGTGCTGGCAAATGCAGCATATAACTTGCTCTCATTCCAGTTCCAGCATTAGACGGAAGTGTTGTAAGATAGCCAAACTTCTGATCATATGAATAATCAAGTACATTACCGATAACATCATCCATCTTGTCAGCCAGTGTATATGCCTTCTGCATATTCATACCGGCAGCAAATGCCTGTATTCTTATATGATCTTCTTCATTAATCATTATTGATACATCTTCATCAGGTGCGACAAATCCTGCTGCATAATCCTGTTTTTCAAGATATGAGCTTATAACATGTCTTTCTCTCATGCCCATCTTCTGATAAGCATCAAGATAATCAAAATTATATGAGTTATAACCGCTTATAGGTGTCACAGTTTTTAACTGGTCTGTAACATATTTAACCAGCTTCTTGGAATCTGTATCTGACATCTTATAAGAGAAATTATAGCCATTAATATTGCGGGCAAGTCTTACTCTGCTTGATATAACAACATCAGAGTTATTGCCGCCTTCTTCAAACCATCTAAGCATCGTGACCGCCTCCCTGTGTTGTATCTTCTTCTGTCGTCTTTAACTGCTTTATCATGTCACGGAGTCTGGCTGCTTCCTCGAAATTCTCTATCTCAACAGCCTCTCTTAATTTCATGTTCAGTTCACTGATTCGCTCTTTAGCAGATTCCTCTGCCTTTTCTGCTTTCATGACCGGCAGAACATCTGACTCATCATTATCATATGTCTGTTCTGCCTGTTTCTTGTATTTCTTTCCTTTATGCACCGAATCACCATGCAGTCTCTTCATATTATCCTCAATAAGAGGTCCGAATACTCCATAACACTCAGCACAACCGAATTTACCAACCATAGTAAATTCGTCAAATGTCATTCCACAGCCAGGACATTTGATATGCATCATCGGACCATCTTCAACCTGTGCCGAATTACCTGCCAGAAGACCTGTCAGAAGTCTTACAAATGGGAACTCAGAATCTGCGTTGTCCGACATTCCAGAAAACTTGAGTCTTCTCGCACAATCCATGCATATATGATGTTCTCTTTTTATTCCGTTAATTATTTCTGTATAATGAATTGAAGCTTCATTCTGATGACAATTCTCACAAAGCATATTATTCCTTTCCAGTCAGGAATTACATTCCTGCTTTATTCAAATACTCTCATCTTAGTTAAAGCATAGTAAGGTCCAAAATATGTTATCAGAGCAACCATAAATGCTATTACTAATGCCAGAACATTAGATGATGTAAGTGTGTACATTCCCTTATATGAAAGCCATGTAAACACACCCATTATAAGTGCCGATATAACCGGTTTGGCAAATACACTTATATACGGCATCGTATAATCAATCTCATGATATAAGGTTCTAAGATTAAGTATAAATATTATTATTGGAAATGTTGCATTACCTATAACTACTGCATATATTCCAAGTGCCGAGAATTTAAGAAGGACAAATACCAGCACAATATGAACTGCGAGTGATATAGATGAATGTATCATTGGCACATTTACACGGTCAATTCCCTGCAGCGCTGTACTTGTAACTGTAGAGAGTGTATAGAACACTACCGCAATTGCACCTATCTTTAACATCATTCCACCCTGCGCACTGTTATAACGTGAGAACAGCAGTCTGATTATAGGCTGTCCAATAACAAACAATCCGACAAATGATGGAACTGCAATAAACATGTTAGTCTTTAATGTCTTAGTAATCTTGTCATATATCGAATCATAATCTCTGTCTGTAAATGATGCCACAACACTAGGAAGCATTGATGCAGACATTGCTGATGCAACGCCCTGAGGTATACCTATAAGAAGGCTGTAACTTGAACTGAAATTACCAAGATCCATAGATATGCTCTTAGTGATGTCACGTCCAACCATTATATTACTAAACATTACATCATCTATTAAAGCACTTATCTGGTAAAATGTCTGACCAAGTATAATTGGTATCATTGTATATATGATAATCTTACAAATCTCACCTGTACTCTGGTTCTCTGTATGTCTGTCTTTTCTTTTCAGTCTGTTAAATGTTGGTGTATATACCGCATAGAGAAATCCCATGAATAAAACTGCAGTAAGTGCACCCATAGCAGTACCAAGAGTACTTCCCGCTGCACCATATGCTGCCACATCAGGTGACGAAGCAAATGCTTTCATCATTCCATATCCTGCAGCAATACTTACAATAGCATTGACAATCTGCTCAAGTATCTGTGACACAGCAGTCGGAATCATTGTGCTCTGTCCCTGAAAGAAACCTCTTATAACGCCAAGTATTGCAACAAGGAATATTGTTGGTGCAAGTATTCTTAACGGAATTGCAAGTCCCGGAAGACCGCCTCCATATATAACATTCTCAATAAATGAAGCACCGAAGAATACAAGCAGTGCTGCAACTCCTCCTGTGCATATTGCAACCATTAAAGAACATTTTAATACTTTGGCTGCACTTTTATACCGCCTCTTGGTAAATCTGGCTGATACAAGCTTAGAAACCGCCATAGGAAGACCATATGATGACAACACCAGCATTATATTATATATGTTAAATGCTGCTCCATATATACCATTACCTTCACTTCCTATAATGTTAACAACAGGGATTCTGTAAAGCATACCTATTATTCTTACAAGAATACCTGCAATTGCTAGAATACTACCGTGGACTATAAAATTGCGCTTATTAGATTCTGACATACCAATCTCCAAATCTTATGTAATAATTGTTTTCGAATTAGATTTTACATCTTATATGTAATAAAATCTATAAATTTTTTGTTAAAAAAGCCGTTCCAATCACTATTGATCAGAACGGCTTGACATTTATATTAATTAATCAGGAAATCAGCCAGCATCCATGTACCATTCTGCTTTACAAATGTGTATGTAAGTGATGTCTTATATGTTGTATTACCAGTCTGATAATCAACATAAAGATCATAATAAACATCACATGAGAAACAGTTGTCTGAATACTTTCTGAAATTAGTGATTGATTCATTATTGAACTGATATGTATATGACTTACCCCACAGATATGCCCATATAGCAGGAATATCGCTGACATATTCTGCTGCAGTACCAACCATATAACTTGAAAGCTTTGAAAGACTTCCTCTGTTAATGATATAAGCACCATACTGCTCTGCTATTGTATATATTCTTGACTCAAGACTCTTAAACAGTTCATCATCTGAAGGATAATTAACTGTATATCCTGTCTTTTTGTCATAATCAACAGTCAGTTCTTTACCATTAAGACTTGCTGTTATTACAGGCTGTGCTATAAGCTGTCCGACATCATATACATCATTAGTCGGAGTTGTCACATAATTGGATACATGTAAGCATGGTGCGAATTCAACAGCTGATTCTGTCTTATATGTATCATTAACCTGAACACCGTTAATATAAACTTCGGCCCCTGTAGGAGCTGTTATCTTAACTTCTGCAAGATTCTTGGTATAATCGCCAAATGAAACTGTTCCAAGAGTCCATTTATTGAACTTATGTGCATTCTTTCCTGATGACTTAAGTTCAACCTTGGCAATAGGTGTATCTCCTGCATATACTACATATACAGGTGTTCTCTCAGAATATTCACCAGCTTTCTTCTTGTACGATACAGTACCGTCATTCAGCTTATCTTTAAAATATTCTGCTATTGTATCAGTTGTTTCAAATTCATTCACAGTAACATTACTGTCAGCCAGAAGCTTTCCTATTCCATCCGGAGTAAACTGCTCTGCAACCTTGTCCATTGTTCCTGATGGTATTCCTTCTTCATAATCCTTTAAAAGGCTATGAAGCATGATTAATACAACTACACCTGCGATAAGAAGAATTCCGCAGTATATACATAAAAATTTCTTAAAATTAGAAAATTTCTTTTTTCTTTTTTTGTTTCCTGTCATACTACTTTCCTCCTTCTTACTTAATTAAAAATGCTGTTGGACAGCTTCTAGGTCCTGTTGGTGAATATGGAACATTAACTATCTCTCCATCATAATACATCTGTGTTGATGTACCTCCATCCATTGTTGAAGCATTTACAGCACCATACTGCGCCATAATGTCCTGAAGGTCAGAGAAAGACGCACCAATACTGTTAGGCTGTCTTCCATCTATAGCAAGAAGAAGAATCTTTCCGTCTGCAGTCTGACCGATTGCTGTTCTTGGATTAGCTCCACCGGCAATTCCGACAACATCCTGTGCTTCACCGTTAACAATAAGGAATGGTCCGATATGATTGCTTATGCTTACACAGTCTCTGATATTAAGTTCCTTTGCTTTCTCAGCATTCATATTACCAAGCACAAGCTTGTTATCGTATGTAATACCTGTAACATGTGATGTCCCGCCGTTATCATTAAGAACTTCACCGTCTTTCATTACAAGTCCGATTGGCATAGCTGTGTATGTTGTATCTCCATCTACGAATTCTCCACCATTAACGCCGCCGATTGCATCATATCTCTTCGCTATATCTGCAACTACCATTCCGTTACCGTTGGTAAATTCAGGAACAGTTCCTACAAATAATCTGCTAGGATCTTTAACAATCATAAGCTTTCCTGAATATGTAGCACCCTTAACATCTACGATCTCAATATCAGGTGTTTCAGGATCCTGAGCTGATATATCAATATTTACAAGACCTGCATCCGTAATCTCATCTGTATCTTTAATTGCATTATTAGCTCTAATCTGGTCTATCTCATCCTGTGAGCAGAACCAGTTAGCAAGAAATCCGATTGCACTTGTCTCCTGAACAGAAAGGACAAACTGAATCTTTGCTGTCTTAGACGGACCATACACAAGCATAGCCATAACTGAATACAGGAATAATACAAGCATAAGGATTGTTGCCAAAAGTGTTGCTCCCACTCTTCCTGCCCATACAAGTACGGGATTCTTACGTTTCTTCTTAGTATTCTTTCCGCTGTCTTTGTTATCTGATGATGTCTTAGAATTGCCATATGTCTTATTGTCTTCATAACTGTCATCTAATACATCAAACGGATCAAAACCGTCAATATCTTCAAGTTCGATATCATCAGCGGTATTGTTAAGTTCCATATCTTTTTTAGCCACTATAACTTCCTCCTAAATTGTTACTTGAAAACCCATCTTTTCTGAATCTGATAACTGATGAGGAATAATCCCAGATCAATTATAATCTTAGCTACTCCTGACAGAATTACACTTAATGCAAGCAGCTTCGTTGCAATATACACCAAAGCGTAAGAACATGCAAGCTGGCAGAACCATAAAATGTAATATCTCACGACAGTCTGTTTAAGTCCTGACTGTGACTTAAACACTGCATTTCTGTTAAGTGTGAAATTAAACACTGACGATAAAACCCTTGCCGCAGCTGTGCTTATAAATATTCTGAGGCTTACCGCAAACCCGATAAGCACGAATTCAAGAATATTAAATATGGCATTGTCTATCACCCATGAAGCAATAGAACTTCCTACATACTTCATGCCTGTACTTTTAAAAAGATACTTCAATATGACTTTATATATCTTAATTGAGTCTTTAACAGGATTAAAATGTGATGAAGAATTGTCCTCTATGTATACAGTCTCAATTGGCTCTTCCTGAAATCCAATATTATACTTCTTAAATGCAAGCAGCATATTAGTCTCATACTCAAAGCGTTCGCCTTCTACCTTGTCAAATGTTTCAAGATACTTATATGGTATAGCTCTCAAACCAGTCTGTGTGTCCGAAATATTCAATCTGCATAATACTTTGAATACACCGCTTGTCATATTATTGCCGAACTTACTTCTGGCAGGAACATCATCACCACTGAAATCCCTTACACCTAAAACAACATTACCAGTTGCGACCATTGTTTCACTGCATTTTTTAATATCTTTAGCACGATGCTGATTATCTCCGTCTACTGTCACAACTCCATCAATATCTTTTCTGTTCTCAAGGCAGAATTCAAATGCTGTCTTTAAGCCTCTTCCTTTTCCCTTGTTAACTTCATGTGTAAGAATTGTACATTCACTATGTGCTGCGACTTCATTAAATGGAGCCATATGTTCTTCATCACTTCCATCATTAACAATAATGATGTCCTTAAAGCCTTCTTCAAGTAAAGCATTAACTACAGCCACAAGCTTATTATCAGGATTTAGTGACGGTATAATAACCGATACTTTCATAATATTCATCCCACTCTTTGCTAATATTTATAGTGCTTTTCCATTTAAACGCACTGTATTTAGAATATAATAATTCACTAAAGATTGCAATAAAAATTTCGTATGCTGTGTAACAGGGTCATGCTCTCGACCATAATATTGTATTGTAGATTAAATTTGGAGGACTTTTACATGAGTGATTTAGCAGCAACAAACTGCGGAGGATGCGGTGGATGTGGAGATAACTGCAATTCAATTGTATGGATTATCATTCTCCTTCTCCTCTTTGATGGAAATAACGGATGTGGATGCGGATGCAACAATGGTTGCGGTAATGGATGCAATTCCCTCTGGATCATAATTCTCCTCTGCTTATGCTGTGGATGTGGCAATGGCACTAACTTCCTCAACGGCTTCGGCTGTGGATGCAATAATGGCTGTGGCTGCAACAACGGATGCGGATGCCAGTAATCTTTTAATATGGGGCTGCCTTAACCGGCAGCCCTTATATATTTAAGATTTTTCTCGTTCCATCATACATACGCTGTCTATTTCATATATGGTATTCTCTTCTTCAACAAGTATATTGCCATTGTCCTGAATATCCATATTAATTACCATACCAATATTCCTTTTTTATATATTATATGGGCTTATTTTATAAATGCGAAGCATTACAGGAATAATTAAGATATGCCGTCTAATATATATAGAACAAAATATTCTGCTGTGAGCCAATATGAAAGAACTCCCTATCACTGAATTTGATATGCAGACACTACCGCAGTTCATACAGCTTGCCAAAGCAATTCTTCCTTTTATGGAATTCGATACCCAGCAGACTCTGGGGACTCTGCTTCGTGCATATGAATTTTCCTGCACCATGAATTATTACAGCCGTCCGGAAAGTCTGCGTATTGCAGCATGCTCTTCCAAGCCACATCTTTCTTTAAACAGTCCTATTCAGGATATTCTTTCAGATGAAAGCATCATGAATGTTATTCTCAGATACTGTCCGGATAATTTCAAGAATGTCATAAACAATTTCAAGAACTACAGCAAGATGTCCGATTTATTCAATATGATGAATCCTGATCAGACTGGAAGCAACGGATTTCTCAATCCGGCACAGCAGAAAATGTATGAAGCATATACAGAGCAGTTAAACAATCTTAATATTTAATAATTTGGAGGATTCTATGTCAGAATTAGATTTTAGAAAACAGCTTCTGCTTAACGAATTCAAAACTTTATCACAGGGAAAGAAAAATGATGAAATTATCCCACTTCTTTTTGCCATCAATGATAAGGCAAAAAAATCCGGCATAACATTTACCAAAGAGGACTGTCAGTTAGTAATCAACAGCATGTCTGGGCAGTTAAGTGAAAAAGAGCTCAGGCTGTTGCCTGAGCTCCTGTCTCTTCTTAATATGAATTAATATCTTTAATTACTTGGCAACAATATTAACAATTCTTCCTGGTACATATATTTCTTTGATAATGTTACCTGAAAGCTTGCTTCCAAGTGCTTCCTTAGCAGCAGCAATTACACTGTCCTTGTCAGCGTCCTTGGCAATATTGATAGTAGCCTTAGTCTTTCCATTAATCTGGACTGCTATCTCAACTGTTGACTCAACTGTCTTAGCTTCATCGTATTCAGGCCATGTCTGCTGATATACTCTTCCGCTCTCGCCGATTGCTTCCCACATCTCTTCTGTAATGTGTGGAGCAACCGGATTAAGTAAGATAAGGAATGTCTTGAGTTCTCCCTTAGTAATCTTACCCGCCTTGCTGAAATCATTAAGCATAGTCATAAGCTGTGCAATAGCTGTATTGTACTTAAGATTCTCGTAATCAAATGAAACCTTCTTGATTGTCTGATGCATCTTAGTCTCGAATTCCTTAGAAAATCCTTCTTCAGCAGTCATGATATCCTGAAGCTTCCATACTCTGTCTAAGAATCTGCGGCAGCCCTTAACACCATCTTCTGACCATGAAGCAGCTGCGTCAAATGCGCCAATGAACATCTCATATGTTCTTAATGTATCTGCACCGTAATCTCTTACGATATCATCAGGGTTAACAACATTGCCTCTTGACTTACTCATCTTCTCGCCGTTCTCACCAAGAATCATACCGTGAGATGTTCTCTTCTGATATGGCTCTGGGCAAGGTACAACCTTCTGGTCGTAAAGGAATCTGTGCCAGAATCTTGAATAGAGTAAGTGTAATGTTGTATGTTCCATTCCACCGTTATACCAGTCTACTGGAAGCCAGTACTTAAGAGCTTCCTGACTTGCAAGTGTCTCTGTGTTATGTGGATCTGTATATCTTAAGAAATACCATGATGATCCAGCCCACTGAGGCATTGTATCTGTTTCTCTCTTAGCTGGTCCACCACAGCATGGGCATGTTGTATTAACCCAGTCTGTCATAGCTGCAAGAGGAGATTCTCCATTATCTGTAGGCATATAGCTTTCTACTTCTGGAAGAAGTAATGGAAGCTCGCTCTCATCAACTGGTACATAACCACATTTGTCACAATGAACAATTGGAATAGGCTCGCCCCAGTATCTCTGACGAGAGAATACCCAGTCACGAAGCTTATAATTAACCTTGGCATTACCAATTCCCTTTTCTGTAAGGAATTCAATCATCTTCTCCTTAGCATCTTTTACTTCAAGTCCGTTAAGGAAATCAGAATTGATAAGAACGCCTGTTGCTACATCTGTAAATGCAGCTTCATTAACATCAACTTCTTCACCATCTTTAGCTACAACCTGAATAATAGGAAGGTTAAACTTCTTAGCGAATTCCCAGTCTCTTTCATCATGGGCAGGAACGGCCATAATAGCACCTGTACCATAACTCATAAGTACATAATCTGATACCCAGATTGGAACTTCCTTGCCATTAACAGGATTAACAGCCTTAAGTCCATCAATCTCAACACCTGTCTTATCCTTTGCAAGCTCTGCTCTCTCGAAATCTGACTTTCTTGAAGCCTGCTCTCTATAAGCCTCTATCTCATCCCAGTTCTTAATCTCGTCCTTATACTTATCAAGATATGGATGCTCTGGTGATACAACCATGTAAGTAACACCGAAAAGTGTATCACATCTTGTTGTATATATTCTTAACTTATCTTCTTTGCCAGCAATTGCAAAGTCAACCTCTGCACCTGTAGAACGGCCAATCCAGTTCTTCTGCTGTGTCTTAACTCTCTCGATGTAATCTACATGGTCAAGTCCTTCGATAAGCTTGTCTGCATAATCTGTAATCTTAAGCATCCATTCGCTCTTAACCTTACGGACAACAGGTGAACCACATCTTTCACACACACCGTTAACTACTTCTTCATTAGCAAGACCAACCTTACATGAAGTACACCAGTTAATTGGCATCTCCTGCTTATAAGCAAGTCCAGCCTTGAAAAGCTTAAGGAAAATCCACTGTGTCCACTTATAATAATCTGGATCTGTAGTATTAATCTCTCTGTCCCAGTCAAATGAATAACCGATTGACTGAAGCTGGTTCTTAAAATGATCTATATTATTCTTAGTAACTATCTTAGGGTGAATCTTATTCTTAATAGCATAGTTCTCTGTTGGAAGACCGAATGCATCCCAACCCATTGGATATAAAACATTATATCCCTGCATTCTTCTCTTTCTTGCTACAATATCAAGCGCTGTATATGGTCTTGGGTGACCTACATGAAGTCCCTGTCCTGATGGATATGGAAACTCTACGAGTGCATAATACTTTGGTTTTGAATAATCATTAGTTGCAGCAAAGGCTTTTTCATCCTGCCATATCTGCTGCCACTTCTTTTCAACTGTTTTGTGGTTATATACTGCCGACATAACACATTCCTCCTTAAAAACGCATAAAATTATTCTACACACATCCCTTTAATTTGTCAATTAAATAGCTGTCTTTACATTATCGCTTTAAAGTGTTAAAATACCACTGTTCACTTAAAATTTATTATAATTCTTACATGGAGGTTATAACATATGAAGACTAAAGTTGGATTCATAGGTTTCGGACTCATTGCAGGAGCCTTAGCCCACGCCCTTAAAGAAAGCGGCAGGGATTATCATATAACTGCCACAAGCAGACATCTAGAACCAGTTAATGCCGCAGTAGCTGATGGTATTGTTGATGTTGCCGCACCTGCGGTAGATGAAACATTTGCACAGTGCGATATAATTCTGTTATGTACACCGGTAATCACTATTACAGAATATCTCACAAAGTTAAAAGATATTGCCAGTCCTGACTGTATTATCACTGACGTTGGAAGCGTCAAGACTATCATTCATGAAGCTGCAAGCTCACTTGGGCTTGATGACCGCTTTATCGGCGGACACCCTATGGCAGGTTCTGAAAAGACAGGTTACGAAAACTCAAGTTCATCAATCATAAAAGGCGCCAGATACATAATCACACCAACTAAAGAAAGCAAGCCTGAAAAGATTGAATTCATGCGACAGTTTGCATTAGATGTAGGCATGAAACCTATTGTTATGGACTATCATGTACATGATAAATCAGTAGCTGCCATAAGCCACGTTCCACATCTACTATCAACTGCACTCGTTCATGTAGTATCAGACAATGATGATGAAGAAAAGCATATGCAGCTTCTTGCCGCAGGGTGTTTCCGTGACATGTCAAGAGTTGCTGCTTCTTCTCCAGAAATGTGGGAACAGATATGTTTAACCAACAGTTGTGCAATCAGCAATATTCTTGAACAGTATATTGAAATGCTTGAAACAATCAAAGATAACATCGATAAAAAGACACCTGGCTATGTCGCCAGCCTTTTCGAGATGTCCCGCGAATACAGAAATTCACTTGAAAGCAAACACCCAGAGCACTAAGCTCTGGGTGTTTTATTTATGGTGATTCGACATATATACGCACCTGCAGGACTGTCTGTATATAGCACATGCTTTCAGGATTCCTGCGCTTAGTAGGAGTAAATGCTGCTATCTACAAAGTCTATTACAGCGTGCGAAAGCAAACGCACTTCGTTTGAACGAGCTTTCACACGCTGAACTTATGTATATAGCAGCATTAACTCCTACACAGCTCGTCATATTCAAGCGTGTGCTATATACAGACAGCCCCGCCGGTGCTTACAAGCATCGAACGGGGCATAAATAAATTCTCAGACCTTAAAACAGCCTCCGCCGACGAATTCTCTTAATATAGAATCGATTGGTACATTCTCGTAGCCACATGGCAAGAAGTAATTAAGGAACTTAAGCAGTCTGTTAGCTTCCTGATATTCAGGGTCATCTTCTGTAACCTGAAAAAGTATAGGCTCAACAAATGGCTTTAATACACATGGTTCATATGGCATTGCTGAGTTGAACATAACATCTGCCTGCTCCTGGAATGGGAAGATGTTCTTCTCCTCTCCTCTTCTTACTGACTCCCACATAGAAAGAGTCTTCTTGGCAGACGCACCTCTTGTTCTGTAATCTCTTGCAAGTCTTCTTAAAAGTCTTCCATCGGTTGTTGAAACCCTGTTATGCTCATCAACATTAAGCTGTGTAAGTGCACTGATATATATCTTGAACTTACTGTCAATTGGAAGTGAGTATGACAATTCATCATTAAGACAGTGGATACCTTCTATTACAAGGACATCATCTTCACCTAACTGTAAGAAATTACCATTGTATTCCTTTCTTCCGAACTTGAAGTTGAATTCTGGCAGTTCTACATTTTCTCCGTTAAGAAGCTGTGTCATATGCTTATTGAACAACTCAATATCAACCGCATGAAGGTCCTCATAATTGTAATCACCATTCTCATCGAGCGGGGTCTGTTCTCTTTCAACAAAGTAATTATCTACAGCGATTGGATGTGGCTTGTATCCATTAGCCATAAGCTGTATTGACAATCTGTGTGAAAATGTTGTCTTTCCTGATGAAGACGGACCAGCTATCATGATGAATTTCGTATGAGGTCTCTTCTTTATCTCATCAACTATCTCAACAATCTTCTGCTCCTGAAGTGCCTCCTGAGTAAGCATAAGCGAAGTCATATCTCCATGTGTTATATGGTCATTAAGTTCGCCAACTGTAGACATACCAAGCATCTGTGCCCAGCTTGTGCTTTCCTTTAACACATTAAAAAGCTTTGTCTGTGGATTAAACTCTGGAACTTCAAGTGGTGCATTCTTAACTGGTAGCTGTAAAACAATACCCTCATCATAAAGGAATATATCAAATACTCCAAGCATTCCTGTTGAAGATGCCATATAACCATAGAAATAATCTTTGTACCCATTAAGGTCATACACATTAACAAATGAGCTTCTTCTGTACTTAAACAAAGATGTCTTGTCTGTCATTCCTTTTTCTTTAAAAAGCTTCATGGCATCAGATATCTTCATAAGTTCTTTCTTAATTGGAAGATCCTTCTCAACCATACTGTGCATAACAGACTTAACTTCATCTATAAACTCTTTGTCAGGTCTGAAGTCTCCATCAAATGTGCAGTACAGTCCCTTGCTTAAAGAATATTCAACAACAACTCTGTCAATATTCATGTTCATCTTGTCTATAGCCGCAAGCATAAGAAGGACAACACTTCTTCTGTATGTCTCATTGCCTATTGATGTTGAAGTTGTAACAAATGTAACATCACTATCAGGAGCATATTCTTCTCCAAGTTCTTTAAGCTTACCGTTAACATTAGCAAGTATAATCTCGTCCTTATATTCGCTCTGCTTCTCCTGTGCAAGCTGTGCCAGTGTCATTCCCATAGCATCCTCCTCTTATGCATCAGTCATAATATGACAATGCATCCATAATTATATTATTCTTCTGCGAAAGCTGCTGTAATCTTAACTTAACTGTCGGATTACTCTCATCTTTCTTAAGACCGTTACTTATCCCCTCATTAACTGCCTTTTCTTTGACAAGATATTCATAAAGGACTCTGTCTCTTTTCTCCAAAAGCTTCCATCCATACTCATATTGTGTCTCACTATATTCAGAACGAACACTTTCGTCTGATTTTCTGCATTTGATAATAAAGTAATACTTTCCGTCTTCCTTAAGCATCTGTTCATCAATAACAGTAAATCCCTGTGAAACAAGAAAATGTCTGAAATCCCCCACTTCTGACTGTGGAGATACTATTAGTGTTGTATCCTGTGTAATAACATTCATTCCCTTAGTCACTATATCAGCTATTAGTCTGCCTCCCATACCACATATGGTTATGATATCAGCCTCATTTGCCAAAAGCTTTTCCATTCCGTCTGAAAGTCTTGTCTGTATCTTATCCTCTAAACAATTCTCACTTATATGTTTCTTTGCTTTATCAAGTGGACCTTTTCTTAAATCCATTGCAATAGCAGACGGAGCAATTCCTTCCTGTACAAGATATATAGGAAGATAGCCGTGGTCCGTTCCAATGTCGGCCACGACTGCTCCTTTATCACACATATGTGCAACTGTTTTTAATCTGTCAGATATTCTTACCATAGCTTAATCCTAATCAAGATAATCTCTTAACTTACGGCTGCGGCTTGGATGTCTTAATTTTCTTAAAGCCTTGGCTTCAATCTGTCTGATACGCTCTCTTGTTACATTGAATTCTTTACCAACTTCCTCAAGAGTTCTTGCTCTTCCATCATCCATACCAAATCTTAATCTTAATACTTTCTGCTCTCTTTCTGTAAGAGTGCCAAGCACCTCAACAAGCTGTTCCTTAAGAAGTGTAGAAGCTGCTGCTTCTGCTGGTACCGGAACATTATCATCCTGAATGAAATCTCCAAGGTGGCTGTCTTCCTCTTCACCGATAGGTGTCTCAAGAGATACTGGCTCCTGTGAAATCTTCTGAATCTCTCTTACTCTCTCTACAGGAATATCCATATTCTCTGCAATCTCTTCTGGTGATGGTTCTCTTCCGAGTTCCTGAAGAAGCTGTCTCTGTACTCTGACAAGCTTGTTAATTGTCTCTACCATATGAACAGGAATTCTTATAGTACGCGCCTGATCAGCTATCGCTCTTGTAATAGCCTGTCTGATCCACCATGTAGCATATGTACTGAACTTGAATCCCTTTCTGTAATCGTATTTCTCAACAGCCTTGATAAGACCTAAGTTACCTTCCTGAATAAGATCAAGGAACTGCATACCACGTCCAACATAACGCTTTGCAATACTTACAACAAGTCTTAAGTTAGCTTCTGCAAGTCTCTTCTTGGCTTCCTCATCGCCCTCTTCCATTCTCTTAGCATATTCAATCTCTTCTTCTGCACTAAGAAGAGGTACTTTACCGATTTCCTTTAAGTACATTCTTACAGGATCATCAAGACCTATTCCATCTGGAACAGAAAGGTCAATCTTCTCAATATCAATCTCATCTTCATCATCAAGAATTATGTCCTCATCCTCATCTGGAACATCATTCATTCTTACATCGATTTTCTTAAGCTCAAGGATTTCAAATACTTTCTCCATCTTATCTGCTTCGAAATCAGTATCCTGGAAATATGTCATAATCTCCTGATAATCAAGTACATTCTTTTTCTTCTTGGCAATTGCAAGAATACCTTCAATCTTCTCCCAGAATTTAGCTTCCTGTGCTTCTGCATCATCCACATCATCACCCTGTGCTTCTTCTGATCTTACCTCATCCTTTACTTCATCTTTCTTAGTTGTCTTCTTTGCAGCTGTTTTCTTAACTGTCTTCTTTTCTTCCTTAGTCTCCTTAACATTCTCTTCAATTGTTTCTACACTCTTCTTAGCCATTTCTCTTCTCCATTCTTCTTCGCGTAACACGCTCTCTATAATAAATCTATAAACTGATATGAATCTGGTTCAGCTTCTGCTGCTCAAGTATTATCTCCTGCATCCGCCTAGGATCAACTGTCTTATTAAGTTCATCATTAAGACTGTTTCCTTTGATTCTTATAACTATATCATTCAATGTCTTCTCTCTTTCAAGATTATTAAGACTATCATCCAGATCTGCTGAAAACATTGCTGCTACTTCCGTATGTTCATCTGATTCTGCATAATCAGCTATAATCACAGCCGGACTTATACTTCCTTCCTTATACTGTTCATATACTTTCTTCGCAACATCTGAAAACAACGGATCAATAAAATCTTCTGGTTTTATATACTTTGCAACCTTGTCAAAGATATCCCTGTCACTGATAATCCATGTAAGAAGCATTTTCTCTGCCTGTCTTAATCCGTCTTCACGCTTCTTCCTTGGCCTACGCTCAGCAACCGGCTGTGTATTTCCTGTATTGCTTTCTCTTGCAATAATTCCTTCACGGTTACCAAGCCTTGATACCATCTGCCGCATACCGTCTTCCGGTATCATAAACTGTCTGCATACAGCTTTAAGATAATTATCACGTTCCAGCTTTTCTTTAAATGTAACAAGCTTTGCCGCAACTTCTCTTTCAAATGCTGTCTCGCTTTCCGGATCACCTCTGTCATAATTCTTCAACATGGTTCCTATCTCATACATAAAGCTGTTCTCAGCATTATCAATTCTTTCCTGAAAAGCTTCTGCACCCATAGCTTTGATAAATTCATCAGGATCCTTATATGGCCGCATATTAATTACCTTCGTTGAAAGCCCAGCTTCTTTAAGAAGTGGAATTGCACGAAGTGCCGCCTTAACTCCTGCCTCATCACTGTCATAGGTTATAAGCACATTGTCTGTATATCTCTTTAACAGCCGTGCATGTCCCGGCGTCAGCGCCGTTCCAAGCGATGCAACTGCCTGATTAAATCCAGCCTGATGCATGGATATAACATCCATATAACCCTCACATATTATCATGTTCGACTTTCTTGATGTTCTCGCTATATTAAGTCCATACAGATTACGACTTTTATCAAACAGTCTTGTCTCCGGTGAGTTAAGGTACTTAGGCTTGGCATCACCCATAACTCGTCCGCCAAATCCGATGACCTTATTATTAATATCCATAATTGGAAAAATTACTCTGTTCCAGAACTTTTCATGAATACCTCTTTCATAAGTAAAAAGTCCTGACTCCTTGAGTATATCATCATCATAGCCTTTTTCTTTTAACAACTTGTACAGATTGCCCGTTGACTGGGTTGCAAATCCCAGACCAAAACTGTTAATTGTACTGTCTGACAGTTCTCGCTTCTTAAGGTAATCAAGTCCCGCTTTTCCATTCCCACTTCGAAGCTGCCTGTAATAATATGTAGCAGCTATCTTATTAATCTCTAAAAGACGGTCTCTTATACCTCTTTCTTTCCTGTCTTCTTCTGACATGGAAGTCTGCGGCAGTGCAACTCCGGCTCTCTCGCCTAACATCTTTACTGCCTCTAAGAATGTCATATTCTCATATTCCATGACAAATGTTATGACATTACCACCAACTCCACATCCAAAACAATGGTATAACTGCCGCTGTCCTGAAACCGAGAATGATGGTGATTTCTCATTATGAAACGGACATAGTCCGGTATATGAACTGCCATTCTTCTTCAACTTGACATACCCGGATATAACATCAACAATATCATTCCGGGATATTACTTCATCTATTACTTCTCTCGAATACATTACTTCATCCCTTCCAGGCCTTTGGTACAAAGATTTCCTGAAACTTGCTTATTGAATACTGGTCACTCATGCCAGCAATATAATCACATACAACCTGTTCCGGACGCTCTCCAAACTCTGTTATGAATCTTTTATATGTATCCGGAAGTTTATCTATATTAGCAACGTAGTATCTGTATAATTCCGTTATCAGCTTATCTGCTTTAGCTTCCTCACTCTTAGCTGTCGGATTAAGATACAGACTTTCAAACATGAACTTTCTTAAATCTGTCATTGCTTTATGTACAGGTTCTGACATCACAAGATCATTCTTTCCAATGCTGTTCACTATGATATCACTAATCATGGTATTAAGTCTTTCCTTAGTGGAGTTTCCAAGAACATCCGTATATTCTGATGGAATATCACTTTCCTTCAATATGCCTGCTCTTATGCCATCATCTATATCATGATTAATATATGCTATCTTATCTGAAAGTCTTACTGCTTTTCCTTCAAGAGTTGATGGATTGCCTGATGTTCTGTGGTTCACTATTCCATCCCGTACTTCCCATGTAAGGTTAAGTCCCTGACCATCCTTCTCCAGAAATTCAACAACTCTTATACTCTGTCTGTAATGAGCAAATCCCATCGGACATAAAGAATTGAGCGTTCTCTCCCCTGCATGTCCAAAAGGTGTGTGTCCAAGATCATGTCCCAACGCAATAGCTTCTGTCAGATCTTCATTAAGATTGAGTGCCCTTGCTATGCTTCTTGCAATCTGGGCAACCTCTAAGGTATGAGTCAGTCTTGTTCTGTAATGGTCGCCCTCTGGCGCAAGAAATACCTGCGTCTTATGCTTTAACCGCCGAAACGCCTTACAATGAATAATTCTGTCTCTGTCTCTCTGATAAATAGTCCTCATTGGACATTGTTCCTCTTCTCTGTCACGTCCCCTTGACTCGTCAGAAAAGCTCGCATATGGACTTAGTATCAGATGTTCCCTCTTTTCCTGTTCCTCTCTAATGTTCATCTGCATGTGCCTCCCGCACTGAAACACTAATTTTAAAGCTCACAATTTAATTATTCAACAAAACATTTGCTTTTCCTTTTTTATTTTTTAAAATTTTTCACATTTTTATCTTAAAAAATATAATTTATTAACATCACGGACTGAAAAATCCACCAAAAGCCCCTGCAGCTA
>CAVBPJ010000043.1:0-23793 GCA_963597265.1 Evtepia sp.
ATCATACTCATTACCATACAAACTGCTTCTGTCTGACTAATCAAAGAATTCATTCCTATAACATAATATGTAATAAAAACCATTAACGATGAAATTAATGACACTATAAATAAGACTATCGGTAAATCATCTTTATATAAATCTTTTCTTACATTGCTCCTGTTCTTTATAAGAACCATTATCTGAACAAACAGGAAAAATACTGTTTTACATAAACATACTACAATAATGTTAGTTACGACACCATTTTCTTTTACATCATATACTCCAACCAGATATTGAATAATATAAAATACTGTTAATTCTGATAATGCCATCATTGCATTATATATTAATGCCCAAAACACCGCTGCTTTCTTACTTATATTAAACAGTAATGCCATAAGCAGAATATAAACCACATTATTAACTGTTGTGACAACATATATATTATCTGTCAGGAATACACCAAACATCACAGCATGACCCAACATTATTATAAGTCCTGTAATCCAGTGCTTATATCTGTGTTCATACATTTGTGACATACTCATCCATAATATTATTGCTTCTACAATGTGAGCAAATGCATAACATATAACTATTTCCATATACAATTACTCCTGTCCTGCAAGATATAACAATACCTTCTGCTTAAATGCTGCTCTCTTTTCTCTAGATAAATCAACTGGCTCTGCAACTCCTCTAAGCTCAACATGTTTATCCGTAAACCTGATTACTCTGTCAATATTCACAATACATGATTTATTAACAAGAAAGAATTTGTCTTCATCCAGAACACTCTGCCAATAAGAAAGACTTTTAAGGCTTGTATATGATTCTGTTTCTGTACGGATATATCTTTTTCTAACCAGTGATTCTATGCATATAATCGAATCCTGTTCAATAATTGTATTGTTACCGTTATATTCTATATTAACTTTCTTACTCTGATGCTTGCTGCACAATAATAATGCTTTCTGAAGACCGCGCATAATTACAGGTCTTTCGAGTGGTTTGTTGATATATCTGAAGACGCCCTCGTCCATTGCATCATCAAGATAACCCATATAGGAAGTTATTATGAATAACACAATATGCTTGTTATTGTTTCTTAGACATCTTCCTGCTTCAATGCCATTAATACCCTGCATCTCAACATCAAGAAATGCTATGTCAATCTTATCCGTATTCTTAGCTGCTTCATCACCGCTGTTATATTCATAAACTTTGTAATCAGTTATCTTATGCTCAGCAAAGAATTCATCCACATATTTTCTTATCATATCAACATAAAGCTTATCGTCATCACATATTAATATATTCATGCATTGTCCTCTTCACATACTAATTAATAGCTTAATTATATCTTGACAATACATGACATGCAATATCAATAATCTCCTTGGTATCTATGCAAAATTTAGTAAAAATACTTATTTTCTAATGCTTTAACATAATCATATAATGCACTGTTATCTTTTTTTACCGCATACCAGACATGATCATATTCTATTCTGTCTTTACAAACCTCTAGTCTATGAGATACACCATTCTCATCACTAAATGTAATATAGCTTGACCAGCCCTGTGTTGGCTCGAAATTTTTTTGTTTTACCTTTGTATCATTTAATTTTTCAATAATATTATTAAATTCTTCTTTTGATATATCATACACATTTCCGGTACTTCCTGAGGTTATCGTATATTTGGAAGTGCTTTCATACTTTAAATCCAGAGATTTGTATGAATTATTATTAATCACCACCATACACAACGTAATTCCTATAATGACAATTCCTATAACACATGCCACTGCTATTATAATTTTATTTATCTTTTTACTCTTCATACAAATACCTCCTTATTCTTCTATTATCCACGAGTCTGCTTTGTTAATTTAACTATATAGAAATAAATATATTTTTGCAATACATTTTTCCAATATAGTTAACGCAAAAAACGGCAGAAATCTCTTTCTGCCGTTTCACTAACATATATTATCACACTAAGAAGCCTGCTCAAACTGTGAATTATAAAGATCAGCATAGAAACCGTTCTTCGTAAGAAGCTCATCATGAGTTCCCTGCTCTACGATATCTCCGTCCTTCATAACAAGAATCACATCAGCGTCTTTAATAGTTGAAAGTCTGTGAGCAATAACAAAGCTTGTTCTGCCCTTCATCAGATTATCCATAGCCTTCTGGATTCGCTCCTCTGTTCTTGTATCAACAGAAGATGTTGCTTCATCGAGGATAAGGATTGGATTATCCGCAAGTATTGCTCTTGCAATTGTAAGAAGCTGCTTCTGTCCCTGCGAAACATTGCTTGCGTCCTCGTTAAGCTCACAATCATAACCACCCGGAAGAGTCTCGATAAAGTGATGGGCGTTAGCTGCCTTAGCTGCTGCAATAACTTCCTCATCAGTTGCATCAAGCTTTCCGTATCTTATATTCTCCATAATTGTACCCTTGTAGAGCCATGTATCCTGAAGAACCATTCCAAATGCGTCTCTTAATTCTCTTCTGTTGAAATCCTTAACATTATGTCCATCAACAAGAATTGCACCATCATTAACATCATAGAATCTCATAAGCAGCTTAACCATTGTTGTCTTACCTGCTCCTGTTGGTCCTACGATAGCAACCTTCTGTCCAGGCTTAACATTTACACTGAAATCCTTAATGATAGTCTGGTTCTCATTATATCCGAATCTTACATGCTCGAAATCAACCTCACCCTTAATTCCTTCAGTAGAAACAGGATTCTTAACAGTCTGGTCTTCCTCTTCTTCATCAAGGAATTCAAATACTCTCTCAGAAGCTGCTGCCATAGACTGTACCTGATTGATAACCTGTGCAATCTGCTGGATTGGCTGTGTGAAGTTCTTCACATACTGGATAAATGCCTGAATATCACCGATTGTTATAACATTTTTAATAGCAAGCAGACCACCAGTTAATGCAACACATGCGTAACCTAAGTTACCTACAAACATCATGATTGGCTGCATCATTCCTGAAAGGAACTGTGACTTCCATGCTGAACCGTAGAGGACATCATTAGTCTTGTTAAATGAATCAACCATATCCTTTTCTTTATTAAAGGATTTAACAATCATGTGTCCGCCGTAAGTTTCCTCAATCTGACCATTAATATGTCCAAGGTATTCCTGCTGAGTCTTGAAATATCCCTGCGACTTCTTAACTACGAAAGAAACAAGTCCGATTGATATTGGAAGAATTATAATAGCAATAAGTGTCATGAGTGGCGAAATGCTTAACATCATGATAAGAACACCAATCATAGTAGTTAAAGATGTAATGATTGTTGTAATACTCTGGTTAAGTCCCATTCCAAGTGTATCAACATCGTTAGTGATTCTTGATAACACCTCACCATATGTCCTGCTCTCGAAATATTTCATAGGCATACGGTTAATCTTCTCACTAATCTCTTTTCTTAATCTGTAGCAGACCTTCTGTGTAATGCCTGTCATTATCCAGCCCTGAACAAAGTTAAATACTGCACTTGCGGCATACAGACAAAGGACAAATATAAGAATTGTTCCAATCTTTCCGAAATCAATTCCGCCAGTTCCGGCAATCTTCTTTACAAGACCTTCTGACAGTGCTGTTGTCGCCTTACCAAGAACCTTAGGACCCACAACAGAGAATACTGTTGAGCATACGGCCATAATTGCAACAAATATTATTGCAATCTTATATTTTCCTATATATCTTATAAGCTTTCCCATTGAGCCT
This sequence comes from Evtepia sp., assembly GCA_963597265.1. Classification (GTDB taxonomy): domain Bacteria; phylum Bacillota; class Clostridia; order Lachnospirales; family Lachnospiraceae; genus Lachnospira. The sequence goes on from CAVBPJ010000043.1 coordinate 3,744, forward strand.
TTGAAATCCTTAGCTTTCTCAACAGGTGCCATTCCTCTTCCCGGAGGTCCCATTCTTCTTTTCTGCGGCATTTTGATATCTTTATTATCTTCCATACTGACTAGGCCTCCTTTCCAAGTTCTTTAGCAGAAAGCTGTGAACTTGCAATCTGCTGATATGTTTCACATGTCTTCATAAGTTCTTCATGAGTTCCCTTACCGACAATCTTACCATCTTCCATAACAAGAATCTGGTCTGCATGAAGGATTGTGCTGATTCGCTGTGCTACGATAATAACTGTGGCATCAGACACATTTGCAGCAAGCTCCTTACGAAGAATTGCATCAGTCTTTAAATCAAGCGCTGAAAAACTATCATCAAATATAAACACTCTTGGGTGCTTTGCTATTGCTCTGGCAATCGAAAGTCTCTGCTTCTGACCACCTGAAACATTAGTACCGCCCTGTGCTATAGGGCTGTCATACTTCTCAGCCTTGTTATCAATAAACTCAGTTGCCTGTGCAATCTGTGCTGCCTTAACGACATCTTCATCGCTTGCGTCAGGATTACCGAATCTTAAGTTACTTGCAATAGTACCAGAGAAAAGCATTCCCTTCTGCGGCACATAACCAAGCTCGCTTCTTAAGTCATGCATAGAAATATTTCTTATATCATGACCATCAATAGTAACGCTTCCTTCTGTAACATCATACAGTCTAGGAATAAGATTAACGAGTGTTGACTTTCCGCAGCCCGTACTTCCTATGATAGCCGTAGTTTTACCAGGCTCTGCTTTAAATGTAATATCCTCAAGCGCATTTGCCTTAGCACCAGGATATCTGAAATTAACATGATTAAACTCAACAACACCCTTTGCAGCTTCGATTATCTCAGGCTTTTCAGGGTCTTCTATTGAAGAATGTGTGTTAATAACTTCGTCTATACGGTCAGCAGCAACCATCGCTCTTGGAAGCATTATTGACATCATAGTAAGCATAAGGAAGGACATAACAATAAGCATTGAATATGTTATAAATGCTGTCATTGAACCTACCTGCATAACTCCGGCATCAATTCTGTGTGCAGCAACCCACACAATAAGAACTGATAAACCATTCATAATAAGCATCATTGTCGGCATCATGAATGTCATTGTTCTGTTAGTAAAGAGCATTGTCTTAGTAAGCTTCTTATTAGCTTCATCGAATCTTTCTTCTTCCTTCTTCTCTCTTCCGAAGGCTCTGATTACAGAAAGACCTGTAAGAATCTCTCTTGATACAAGGTTGACATTATCAACCAGCTTCTGCATAAGCTTGAACTTAGGCATCGCAACTACCATAAGAAGCATTACAAATGCGATGATAACCAGAACTGCCATGACAATAACCCAGCCCATGCCGGCTCCTGTTCCGATAACCTTGATTATTCCGCCGACACCAAGAATTGGAGCGTACAGAATCATTCTTAACATCATTACAGTAACCATCTGAATCTGCTGTACATCATTAGTTGTTCTTGTGATAAGAGATGCTGTAGAAAATTTATCCATCTCTGCATTCGAGAAGCCCATTACATTAGAATACAGCTTTCCTCTCATGTCTCTTGCAACTCCAGCACCGACTCTTGACGCAAGAAAACCTACGCATACAGAGGTAACAGCCATAAGCAGCGCCATAGCAACCATCTTAAGTCCAGATGCCCACAGATATTTAGTCTGGATAGAATCCATATCCATTCCTGCCTTGGCGTCCATGCTCTTTGCATAAGCAACACCCATAGATGAAACAAGTGTCTTACCCATAGTATCAATTGTACTCTGGAACTCATTTCTCATAGAAAGGATATCGTCCTTGCTCATAGCACCAGCACTATACATTGCCTTCACAATCTGTCTCATATCCACACATGTAGTCTCAACTTCATTACCGTCTGCATCTTCCATCATCTGTTTAAATGTAGTAAGCTCCACACCCATAGACTTTCCAATATCCTCTATTGAAACATTGGACAGCTGCTCCTCACTTACCTGCATCTGCTCTGCCATACGGCTCTTGAATGCACTTTCAGTTACAGAAGCCATCTGATTGTTAATTATAAGTGCTGTGAAAAGTGTATCATCCAAATCATCTTTATTCTTAGAACCCTTAACACTTAATTCATAGACATTGTCCTCTTCATTATAAGAATAAGACTGTTCCCACAACTGTGTTTCTTCATCAGTCATGAAAAGCTTCGCAGTGTCAAACTCTTCTTTAGTAATCTTTTCTGGCACAGTATGCTCTATACCGCCATTCTGTATACCGGTATCAATGATATCCGAAGTATACGAAGGAAGTGACAGGTCGCACATTGCCTGAACTATAAGCAGTGCGAATATGAGTACTATCGACTTCCAGTATGGCAGCACATTTTTAATAATTCTGCTCATAAACACTCTCCCATCTTTATTGATAAATATTTTCAAAAATCTGCTTTCAATAATAAATAAGCGTTTCTTATATTAACACCGATTTCCATCATAGTAAATTAATGTCAAATGTATTTTTATAAATAATTTATAAAGAATGTTTGATATTTAACAATATATATGTTATTATACGCGCGAACGTCATCCGTTTTCGGAGATGTATCTTAACAAGTCGGAAAGGCTGCATACCTTTTCGCAAAGGAGACAATATGAATACTATTAATGCAACACGAACTTCTTCAGCGAAGTTCAACACTAAGTACATGGTGGAGCTGGCACTTATGGTTGCGGTCATACTCGTTATGTCATTGACCCCATTAGGCTACATCCGTACCCCTGGACTTTCTATCACTCTTTTAACTGTTCCTGTAGCTGTAGGTGCTATCATTTTAGGACCTGTCGGCGGTTTAATCTGTGGTCTGGCATTCGGACTCACAAGTTTTTATCAGTGCTTCGTTGGAGGCGGAATGGGAACTGTTCTTCTCGGAATTAATCCATTTGGTACATTTGTAACAACAGTAGTAACAAGAACTCTTGAGGGCTTCCTTACAGGACTTATATTCAAGGGACTTCATAGTATTAAGGGAGTTAAGAAATTTTCTTATTATATAGCAAGTCTTTGCTGTCCTTTACTTAATACTTTATTATTCATGAGTTCACTTGTTCTCTTCTTCTATAATACAGATTATGTACAGGCTTTCGTTACTGCACTCGGAGCTAAGAACCCACTTATATTCGTAGTATTATTTGTTGGTGTTCAGGGACTTATTGAGGCAGGAATCTGCTTCCTCGTTGCCAGTGTGGTTTCACGCGCATTATATGCTGCGCTTAAACTTAACCAGAATTAATCTGTTACTTAGATTGAATAAATCGGACATTAATCAACGGAGGATTAGTTTTGTTTACAGAGATTTCAGTTAATGATATTAATGATTTTAGGTTAGGCCATGCTTCCAACAAGGAAGCTGGCACCGGTGTAACTGTTATATATTTTCCAGACGGTGCAACAGCAGGCTGTGACATAAGCGGCGGCGGTCCGGCTTCAAGAGAGACTCCTCTTACTATGCCAATAACTGCTGACAATCCAATTAATGCAATCGTACTTTCAGGCGGTTCAGCATATGGTCTTGCTGCATCTGACGGCGTTATGACCTGCCTTGAAGAGCATGGTATAGGATATGATACAAGTGTTTCACTTGTTCCGCTTGTATGCCAGTCATGCATATTTGACCTTGGCTATGGAAGCTCTAAAGTACGCCCAGACAGTGCAATGGGTTACGAAGCCTGCATGCAGGCACTTAAGGATAATAGCGAACCAGTTCAGGGCTGTATCGGTGCAGGAACAGGTGCAACTGTCGGCAAGATTATGGGCATGAAGCAGGCTGAAAAGTCCGGACTTGGAATATATTCAGTGAAAGCCGGCACATTTACAATGACAGCGATTGTAGTTGTAAATGCACTTGGCGATATATCAGATTATGAAACAGGCAAAAAGCTTGCCGGACTTAAGAATGCTGACAGAACAGAGTATATAAGCTGTGAAGAAGCGCTCTATCAGTTCATGTCACCACGCGATATGTTCACAGGTAATACAACAATCGGTGCAGTTATAACTAACGCTGCATTTAACAAGGCTGAACTTAACAAAATTGCTTCTATGGCAAGAAATGCATATGCACGCTGCATTAATCCAGTCGGCACAATGGCAGACGGAGACACAATCTATGCTGCAAGCACTGCAAAACGAGGCGATACAGAAACCGTACATGTTGATATCAACTTTGCAGGAACACTTGCTGCCCGTGTTATGTCCGCTGCAATCAAGAATGCCGTAATGAATTCTAAGATATCTGATGAAGAATTTTTAAGCATGATAAAGTAATACATGAAATAATCCCCGATAAGCTGCTGCATTGGCAGTCTTATCGGGGATTTTTATAGTATCTTTATAAATGCGTTATATTGTTTCACATTTTCTTTCGTAATTGTCTACACTTCTGTCACATTTTCCCAGTATTATATAAACAAGCTTAAGGAACAAACCGGATATCTGAATAACCGATAGATAACGATTATGTTTACCAAAGCATTTATATAGATAATTATGCATAAAAAAATACGAGACTTTATGCAAAAACCTCCCTCATTTCACTGGCTGTACCCGCAGCCAGTTTTTTTATGCCTGTGTTTTAATCTATGCTTTCTCAAATACAAGTATTTTCTCTGAGAATTTACTGACAAGCGGAATCCATGTTACGAGCTTATATGCCGGATTCAAAGTATGCATACCTCTTACAATGTTGTCATCTTTAACTTTTCTGAAACCGTCTGCTATTCCCTTGAGATCATCAAAGCTGTTTGCTCCCCATGTAAATGTTGCGCCGGTTGCTTTTATTGACTTCTCAAGCCCCTCTTTCTTTACAAACATCGGACATAAAGTTTCCATACACACATATGCATTATCAAAATTATCTCTTATAATTCCAAGCATAGTCTTTACTTCATCTGCTGTCATGTACATGGTAAGACCTTCAATAATGAAAAGCATTTTTCCTCTTACTTTTATCTGCTTTACCCATGCCTCATCCAGCACGGAGCAGGCAACCGTTGATATTCTCCCAGACTCTTTAAACACAGAATCTCTTACAGCTATTGTCTCTGGCAGGTCAAGATTGTACCATGTGAGTCTGCCATTATCCATTCTATATGCCCTTGTATCAAGTCCGCAGGCAATATTAACAACCGTACAGTCAGGATTCTTATTTATAAAATCACTTACAAGCTCATCAAATACTACACTTCTCGCCACAATTCCGCCACTCATGGCAGCGTCCTTGCTTGCCTTGCTGAAATCATAATCCAGCCTGTCAACAAGCTCCTCTGCTTTTTCATCACGGAATTTATTCTTAGGATTTCTGCTGTGCATAGCTCTTGCATAGAAGCACTGAAGCATTGTTTCTGCAGTTCCGTTAAGTACTGGTTTAATCTTTTCATTATCCATAGAATGTGTCTCCTTCTATCATCAAATCAATCTTAATTAAAAATTCTTCTTAAGGAATTCCTTTATTATCTGTATGTAATCATCTGCCTTAAGAATTGTAGAAAGATGTCCTCCTGAAACATATTTAATCTCAGGATTATGCATAAGGTTAATGAGATCCTGCTGCATTTTACCTGAAAAGAAATCCTGATTAGGAAGTATCAGGAGTATTCTGCCCTTCAACTGTTTAAAATCGTCCGCTGTAACCGGTGTCTGATTCATAAGATCAGCCAGCAATCCTGAAATGTGCACATCTTTTTCTTTTTTATAATCCTTAAATATTGTTTCAAACATATCCTGTGCATAATCAGCCTGCTCTTTGCTTTCATCACGGATATGTCCCATTCCTGCCTTGATAAGTGTCGGTTTTAACTTTTCATAATTACAGTGCTTCATATAAAACAACATCAACGGTGCAAAGAAATATTTTTTCTTAAGGCTTTTAATTGTCGCTGCGTCCATTCCACCAGTTGATACAAGCACCAGTCCGCCAACTTCTCCATGATATTTCTGTGTATATATCTGTGCCACCATTCCGCCATCGCTTGCGCCAATGAAAACCGGCTGTGTTATTCCCATTTCCTTAAAAAATGCATGCATTCCTTTTACAAGTTCCTGATTCGTCTTTAATTCCTGTGGATAGTCGAAAAGCAGCACCTGATAATCAGTGGATAATTCATCAACATACCTCATCCACATTTCCAGAGTATTCATTCCACCATTTAAAAATACCAGCGTTACGCCACCCTTTTTACCACTCCTTACATAACGGAATTCCGCCCCATAAGCATTAACAGTCTCATATGTATGGCTGGCTGCAAATTTTTCTAATTCCTGTGAATATGACATATATTCTTCCCCCTTCAACAGACAATCTGTGCAATAAAAAATAGCATCAGTTAGGTTTTGCTAACCAATGCTATTTTAGCACATATTTTATAAATCTCAACACCTGTTAAAGTATAATCTCTAATCTAATGTCATCAGAATCCCGTAACCACCATCTTCGTTCCTTCTCCAAGCTCACTTTCCGCATATATTTCCCAGCCATGAAGTGTTACAATCCATTTCACAATAGAAAGTCCAAGACCAGAACCTTTTCTGTCTCTTGCCTTATCTGCTCTGTAAAACCTGTCGAAGATTTTCGGCAAATCCTGTCCGCTTATTCCTATGCCATCATCTTTAACACACAGCTTATGCTGCGCGCTCTCCTTTTCTAATGATATCCAGATGTTTCCATGCTCATTTCCGTATTTTATTGCATTTTCAACCAGATTTACCAGCAACTGGGTAAAAAGGCTCTGGTCTGCCTGAATCATATAATCCTCTGGTATCTGATTATGTATCTGTATAGATTTCGCGTCAGCCATCATAGCTAAAGATTCTGACACAGACTCTGCCATATCATACAGGCATAGAGACTCTGGCTGAAAATGATATCTGCCCTCATAGCCTCTTGAAAGCATAAGAAGCTGTGATAACATTTTCGTCATTCGCTGATTCTCTTTCTGTATCACTTTAATATTCTCATTAATAATTGCAGGATCATCCGTATGAAGAGCATCTTCCGTACATGCCGTAATAACAGTCATTGGTGTGCGCAGCTCATGTGAAGCGTCTGATGTGAACTGCCTTTCTCTTTTAAAAGATACTTCCAGTTCTTCCAGCATCATGTTAAATGTATCGGCAAGCTCCCCAACTTCATCATGTGATGAAATATCCTCTATCCTTTTTGACAAATCGCCATCACTTATCTTATGTGCTGTCTCAGTAATCTGTCTTATTGGCTGTAATGCCCGCTTTGCCAGCATTTTTGAACCTATTGCAGCCAGAATAATGTAGCATGGAATCATTAATAACAGAATCCACAAAAAATCATTAAGGAAGTCATTAAAATAGATATTCCCCAGTATCTGAATCTCAACTGTATGTCCATTTATAGTTTCTGTCTGTGTAATATACGACCATTCATTCTCTCTGCCTTTATCATTTGCAACCATTTCAAATATCCAGCCAGCATCCCTGCTTCGATAAAGAATCTCTCCATTCTCTCCATAAACCTGAATATACACACCCGGTTTGACAGAATCATTTTCCAGCAATGATTGATTTACAGAAATCTTACCGTCTTCTTCCTCCAAAGCCCTGGCAACTGCATTTCCTGAAATCTGCATATTACCTGACTGACTTACTTTCAAAGAATTTTCCACCAAAAAATATACTGTAGGAATCAGGATTGATAATAATAACGCCGACAGCACAAGATAAAGTATTGTAATCTTAGTACTGATTTTCCATTCTTTAAATTTTTTCACTTTCATATTTCACCACATAACCATACCCTCTGACTGTATGAATCAGCGAGTAATCATATCCCTTATCAATCTTATTTCTAAGGTATCTCACATAAACATCAACAACATTAGAATCATAATCAAACTCATAATTCCATACATGGTCTGCTATCTGGCTTCTTGTAAGAACCTGCCCTTGATTACGCAAAAAATATTCAAGCAGTGCATACTCTCTTGATGTGAGAGATATTTCTTTTTCTCCTCTGAAAACAGTATGCATTGACAGGTCCATAACGAGGTCCGCTACCTGCAATTTATTATTCTTCATTTCTGTATTTCTTCTCAGTAACGCTCTTACTCTCGCTGATAACTCATCATAAGCAAAAGGCTTTGTAAGATAATCGTCTGCCCCGGCATCTAAGCCCTCCACCCTGTCCGTAATAGAGTCCTTTGCTGTCAGCATTAATACAGGTGTCTTAAATCCATGATTTCTGAATTCCCGAAGAACAATTACCCCGTCTTTTTTCGGAAGCATCCAGTCCAGTATGACACAATCAAACACTTCACTTTCCATGTAATACAGAGCATCCTCTCCGTCGAAACATCCGTCCACAGCATAGCCCTCTTCTGAAAGCCTTCTTCTTATTATCCGGTGTAATGACTGGTCGTCCTCAACGATTAATATTCTCATGAATCTTTCCCCTTTTCGTAATCAAAATGTGTCACATTATGCAGATACATTTACACCTGCCCTCTGAATAGCTTCATCATATACCTGTAAGCATGAACTTGCAAATGCCTCTATCGAATACTGCTTCTGTATACTCTGTCTTGCCATAATTCCCAACTGGTTGCGGTAGGAAAAATCATTTTTCAACTGTTCAAACCCAAGTATAAATTCTTTCTCTGTATGATAAACCAGCCCATTTGTTCCATTCACAATAACACCTTTCAGGCAGTCATCTGCCCTGCACAAAAGCGGAAGCGCCGAAGCCATTGCCTCCATATAAGTAATTCCCTGTGTCTCACTGTTGGAAGCACTTACAAAAATATCTCCCGCTGCATAGTAATCCGGCACTTGTTCCGGTGAAATCATTCCCGTAAATATCAACTGTTTCCTGATTCCTAGTGCCTCCGCTTTTCTTTCAAGTTCCATATGATAAGGTCCGTTGCCTACAATCAACATTCTTTGCTGCGGACTTAATTTTGCCAGGTATCCAAGCAGCTCTTCGATATTCTTTTCCTTTGCCAATCTTCCGACATACAAAAGAATACATTCATCCGGCTGTATTCCAAGAGACTCCCGCAGTTTTTTCCTCTGTTCTGATTTGCCTGACTCATATAACTCCATATTGATACCTGATGGAATATTATATATTCTCTTGTTAATCCCATAGCCCTTCAACAAGTTTCTAATCTTTTCCGAAGGAACAATAACCGAATCCACATCCGCCAGAACCTTTCGTGAAAAGGCTCTCGCCATCTTTTTCCCCATAGCATGATTAAAGCAGAAATAATGAGTATAATCTTCATAAACAGTATGATAAGTATGTACCAACGGTATATTACACGCATTTGCAATTTCCCTTGCAGCGAAAAATGTTGAAAACTCGCACTGGCTATGGACAACATCGGGCTTCCACTTTCTGATATCATGCATGATACTTGCTGGTGTAATCAATTTCATTCGCGCATTTTCGTAAATCATTCCCGCACTTACAGAGCCTACATAGTATACATTTTCTTCTTTTCTGGAATGGATATTTCCAGATAATGTAAGTATGCGCACCTCATGCCCTGCCATAGCAAGACCTCTGGCAAGATTCTTTACAGAAGTTACCACTCCATTGACTACTGGTTTGTACCAGTCCGTTGTAATTAGAATTTTCATACCTGAACATACCTCTCTTTCTCTTTTGAACCCCTTATATATGGAACAGCCTCTTTTTCAAGTATCCTTGCACATATCACAGCACATGCCTCACATATATATTTTGAATCACAAGCTGCTGACGGCTCTGTCTGTATATAAGAATCATGCAGCTTAGAAAATGTGCTTTCTATATTCTGCATATTACTGGTGCTATACATTTCTACATCCAATTCACTATTGAGATATTGTTCAAATGTATTATGTAACTGGGTAAATTCATATCCCGCATGTTCAAGCATGCTTCCCTTATAATGTTCATTATGTGGAAATGTAAATGCGTCCGACACATAATGAAGCAGCACACCAAGCGTATAATAATCCCATATATACAATTTTTTTCTGTTCTCTAATTTATTACATAATCTGAGGATTTCAGGATAAGACAAAAAAAGAAAATGTGTTTTGAGTGGATGCCCCATGCACAATCCCCTGAGATAAGTCATTGGATTCTGGTCTGGAAACACACAGCCAATCACAAATAAATGATTTGCTAATGGTGATGAATTTTTAATCATATGCTGAGCCAGAAACCCGCCCAGCATATAATGGTCTTTTGCTATCATAATGTATTTCTCCTTTTCTTAATATGCCATTATGATAGATACCGAAAATGAGAAATGTATGATAGAAAAATGAGAGTTTTCTCATAAATCAAGCTATTCATACTTATTCTCTTTTATCTTGTAGACAATTCTTTCCAGCAAATTTATCTTGACAAGTTTCCGATTTCGGAATAGTATATGTTTACGATTTCGGAATCTTATTATTCAAGGAGGTATTTTACATGAATACAAACTTAGAACAACAATTACAAGTACTTAACAGACTATATAAAGAAAGTGACCACATTTACAGCAGTCTTGCAGCTAAACTTGGAATGACCGATACAACATTCTGGGTATTGTATGCAGTTGCACACTCTGAAGAACCAATGACACAGAATGATTTGTGTAACGATTTCTTTTTCCCTGTTCAGACCATCAATTCTGCCATTAATAATCTCAGAAAAAATGGACTGCTTGAACTACAGGTCATTCCGGGTACGAGAAACCGCAAAGCTATCATGTTGACAGAGAAGGGGAAAATATTTGTCACTAATACGATTAACAAGGCTGATGAAATAGAAAAAAATGCCTTTCTTCTTTTCAACGAGGAAGAGCGTGAATTATATCTGTCACTATTCAGACGCCATATCGATTATCTGAAAAGCGAAGAAAAACGTGTATTGGATTCCATTTCAGAATAAGGAGGTCATAATGAAAGAATCACGAACAAAACTGATTATAAAATATGTATTGCCTACGATTCTCAGCCAATGTGCTTTTTTCCTGTTTACAATCATTGATGGAATTTTTGTCGGTCATGGTGTAGGTGCTGACGGTCTAGGAGCCGTCAATATCTCACAGCCACTTGTTATGATTATCGGTGCTGCTTTTATGCTTACAACCATCGGTGGAGTTACAATTACGGCTATACGTATTGGACGAAAAGATTATGAAGGTGCTAATCAGGCTTTTATGCATGCAACGGTCAGCACGCTTATTATTGCAGCCTTATTTACTATTATCGGAACACTCTTTACAAAGCCCCTTGCCATTCTTCTTGGTGCAAATGGTGTCTATGTGAAAATGGTGTCCGATTATCTGTTCTGGTATACATTTTTTACTATCCCATCAGCGCTGTCTGCTACTCTGCAAGGATTTGGTCGAAATGATGGTGCACCTGTATATGTCATGGTTTCTACCATTGCAAGCACTGCACTGAATATTTTCCTTGATTGGCTCTTTGTCTTTCCAATGCAGATGGGAATTGCAGGTGCTGCTATTGCAACTGGTATTTCACAGACTGTTGGCTTGGCAATCGTAATTGTCCACTTCCTTATGAAACGTGGACATCTGCATTTTGCCAGATTCAAGCTTGATAGCCAATTACTTAAGAAAGTACTCAAACGAGGATTTCCAGAAATGCTCTCCCAGCTTGCAACCCCTATTACAGTATTCTGCATGAACCTTGTAATCATCCGTTTTCTACCTGAGGGCGGTATTAATGCTTACTCAGTCATCAGCTATATTGTATCTTTTGCCTATGCCATATTTATTGGCGTATCCGAGGGTATGCAGCCACTTTTCGGACAGAGCTACGGTGATAAAAATGCCGATGACCTGCAATATTTTAAACGATGGGGAATGATTGTCAGCTTTGCGGGAAGTGCTATTGTCTATGTAGTAATCCTGTTGCTTGGCAGGTCAGTTTGTCAGATATTCGGTGCAGATGCACCGGCTACAGAACTGGCAGTTTCTGCAATTCCACGATATTGCTGGGCATTCCTGTTTGCATCCATGAATACGGTTTTATCTGCATATCTTTACTCTACAAAACGCACAAAGGAATCCGTTGCAGTCAATGTACTGCGAGGTTTAATCTTTACACCTCTGAGTGTAGTTGCATTGTCTTTCCTTACGAACGGAGCACTTCTGTGGTTTACCGTTGGAATAGCAGAGGCAATCACATTTATTTCGGCAATGGCAATCACTAAGCGTTCTGAACGAGACGGTGTAAAGTTTGAAAAGGATTAAATGGTAAAGCTTTCTTTAAATAAAAAGCTCTTTGAGAAGAGAACAAATCTCTTCCTCAAAGAGCTTTTCTTTTACAATACATTATATCGCAACCCCATTGCAATGATCTACCTCATGCTGTATTATCTGCGCCGTAAACCCACTGTATTTCCTGTGCTGTGGCTTAAAGTTACTGTCAAGATAATCGACTTCAATCTCATCATACCTTACGCATGGTCTGACGCCGTCAAGCGACAGGCAGCCTTCCTCAGTCTCATACTCCCCTGACTTACTGGTAATCACCGGATTAATCATTGCGAACTCAAATGGTCCTGCTGCCACAACGATTATCGATTTATTCACACCTATCATATTCGCTGCCATTCCGACACATATCTGCCTGTTGGCTTTCAGTGTGTCCAGAAGGTCAGTCACAACCTGCTTGTCTGCCTCTGTCGCCGGCTGTGCCTTCTTTGAAAAAATGTGCTGTCCTTTTACAATCTTCTTTACCATTATCTTTCCCCTATCCTATATTAAGCTTCAATTATCCAGCTCCACCACACATATGTCCCTGTGAGGATTCGTCTGAGCCAGTCCAAGTCTCACAATCCTTCCTTTAACCGGTGAAAAATGAATCTGCATAGCCTTCATTGCCATAAGCATCTGCTCTTTTTCAAGCTTTTTACCAAGTGTGATGTGCGGAAACCAGCTATATGGCTTGTAACATTTATTAATTGTAACATCATCACGCACTGAAAATGTATCATAAACCGTTTCAGAAAGCTGCTGCAGATATTTGTCAAGCAGCGGTGACGCATACATAACATATGGGAGAAATTCTCCTATTGCAAATATATTTACATCACCCTGCTTAACTGCTGACAGCTTCTTAAAGTCCTCACACAGATTTTCCGGCTGTCTTGTTTCAAAACTCGATATCGTAAGATGCGGAGGTACATTATTCTCCGTCATATAAGTATTTCCGGTTTCCCTTGCAATAACATCAATGTACCTCTGTAATTTCTTCGTAGTACTATCATCAAAATAAGCTGAAATAAGATACATCTGACATCTCCTTACTAACCAAGCACCTTTTTAATCTGCTTTTCATTTGCAACCGGGTAGACATCATGCATATAATCAGCCATTCGTTTCCATGAATCTTGTGGATTCTCAGAATAACATGATGTCACATAATCATAACCATAAATGTGTTCAGGTGACGAATACACTGCAACATCCCAGCCATACTCAAGCCCCTTCTTATTAATACGCTTCCTGAAATCACAATTACACAGATACATCTGCATCATAAGATTAGTTATTGCTCCGTCAAAGCCCTTCTCGCCATCTTTTCCAAAGCCCGCCATTTTCTTAAGATCACATGAATATATCTCATTGTTAATATTATCCTCAATAAAATTATCCATTATCTTCTTATGCTTAACAGGTGCTTTTCCATCTTCATACAAAGCGTCAAAATCATATCCGTCTCTTCGATAATTAGCAAATACCGGAAACCATTTTTTTGAGATAAATCCTGCCTTCTTATCAAAGAATTTGCCATAGACAATATCATGTCTTCCTGCAATTATTGCGCGCCACAGCCACGGATCCTTCTCCGGGTCATCACACCACCAGTAATCCGGCACAGTCCTCTCTTCCAGAGAGAATCCCGGAATCACGTTCTTAAAAAGCGGCAGAAATCCAATCTCATTAATATATTCAATTGCCTCTTCTACTGTATGTATGCACTCTGGGTCATTCCAGTCCACACCATACATAATCCATTCGCCTGATTCATTACCCATAATTATTTATCCGCATTTTTCAACTTATGATTAACAGCCATCGCAACTACACCAAGTAACACAATGAAAAGAGAGATAAACTGTGATGTAGAGAATATTCCAACCTCACCTCTGTAATCATTTCTTAAAAACTCAATTGCAAATCTTCCAAGTCCGTAAGTTATGCAATATAAGAATCCAATATTACCTGCTGCCATATGCTTTCCGGTAGTTTCCTTACCGTCAGCCTTGCGCTTCATAACTGCAGTATAAGAAAATTTAGCTGCTATTATCATAAGAAACGCCATATTAAGGAAATCTGCACCTGATGATATAAGCTGTGTAGGAATAAGCTTAACTCCTGATGGAGCAAGTGAATCAGCCGGAAAAACGACTCCCCATGCTGCATCTGTCTGTCTTCCATAGCAGCAGCCTGCAAGGAAACAGCCGATTCGTCCAAATCCCTGTGCAAGCGCTATCTCTGGCATTACCAGATCAAAATACTCAAGGAATGACAGCTTCTTAATCTTTACATATATAAGGTTGCACAAAACACCTGCAATAAGTCCGCCATATACAACAAATCCAGACGAACCAAGCACTCCCAGCGGATTCTTAATAAAATCCTTAAAGCTTACTATTATGTATAACAACTTTGCACCAAGAAATCCCGAAACTCCCGCAATTATTGCGATATCAATAAGAGCCTCCTCTTTCATGCCCATCTTCTTAGCCCTATACTCGCCAACAAGCAGCGCCAGCACAAAGCCGATACCAATCATCAGTCCATAACCATGAATTACGAACTTTCCTATATGAAATAAATCTGTCTTCATTAAATTAACCTTCCTTTCTATCACCTGCGACTGCGCACCGCCAGCACATATCAGCATGCATAATCTTCTTACACCTGCAAATCAATCCTACGCCAGTCCCAGCTTCTCCTTAGCCATCGCAAGTCTTCTGTCAAATTCAGCATAAAATGCCTTATCATCAGCGCATCCGGCATATGTCGTCATGTAGAACAATCTTAAGTTAAATGTATTAAGAATCTTCACATTATCCTCTGAAAGTCCCGGCAGTGCCGCCTGAAGCTGCTTGACATACTCATGCCATCTGACAATATAAGAATCATACTCCGCAAGTCCCTCTATGCCAAGCCATTTTTTAAGTTTAATCTTCGAAAGATTATCCTTATTACACTCGCCCTTCTGCACAATATATTTAAAATGTGTCGCATCTTCCCAGTATCTTCCAAGCGGAAACATTCTGCATATTCCCGGTCTTATCGTATGTATATTGCACAGATTATCTTCCCGGAGAAATGCACATCTTCCGTCAGATTTCTGCATTTTTAAGTTAGGCATGATAAGCCCGTCCACAACATTTAACTCAAGCTCATTCATCGTAAGCTGTTCAAATGTTTTCCCTAATCCGGTTGTGAGCCTGTAACAGTCATATGGGTCAAGCACAATCGTACTTCCCATATTCTGGCAACAGACAGTCTGACAGCCCTTACACGAGTTAGTATCAACACGCACAAGGTCATTCTCAGTATACAGTCTGCCGTCCGATATATCTTCTAATGAAACGTTCCTTAACATTCTTTTTTCCTTTCAAATGTGTGCAAAAGATTATAAATTTTCACACACATATTTACTTCATAAGTAACTATATTAAAAAATATGTATCAAATCAAGAACATTTTACTCCCATTTTTCGCCATAATGTGCTAAAATACATTCTTGTATATTTATTTTAGGAAATCTGATATTGAGAAAGGATTAAGAAAATGAAAGATAAGATTGTTACATTTGGTGAAATTATGCTTCGTCTCTCTCCTGAGAACAACGCAAGATTTACTCAGTGCAATGCATTTGAGGCTGTTTATGGAGGTGGAGAAGCCAATACTGCTGTGTCCCTTGCTAACTTTGATGTTGATGCTAATTATGTAACAAAGCTTCCAAAACATATAATCGGACAGGCTGCAATCAACTCACTCCGTCAGTACGGCGTCGGCGTAGACCATATCGTACGCGGTGGCGACCAGATTGGTATCTACTTCCTTGAGAAGAAGACAAGCCAGCGTCCAACTAACGTTATCTATAACAGAGCAGGTTCTGCATTTGCACTTGCTACTGCTGATGACTTCAACTGGGATGAGATATTTGACGGTGCAACATGGTTCCATTTCTCAGGAATCACACCTGCAATCTCTGATGAGATGACTAACATCTGTATCACAGCCTGCCAGAAGGCTAAGGAAAAAGGCATGACTGTAAGCTGTGACTTAAACTACAGAAGCAAACTCTGGTCAAGCGAAAAGGCGTGCGAGGCAATGTCTCGTATCTGCGAGTATGTTGATGTATGTATCGCCAACGAAGATGACGCTATCGGTATCTTCTCTATGAATCCTGCCGATGCCAACGGCGAAGAGAAAAATGCTTACATTGCCAAGGAACTTATGAAGAAATTCCCATTCAAGATGGTTGCTTCAGTATGGAGAACAGAAACTTCTATCACAACATTTAAGCTCCAGTCAATGATTTACACAGAAGGCAAGGCTTATTACAGCAAGGAATTCTTCATGCACATTCTTGACTACATCGGTGCCGGAGATGCTTACTGTGCTGGTCTTATCTACAGCCTTATCAACAACTTTGACCCTCAGAAGGCAGTTGAATTCGCTAACGCTGCAAGCTGCTTAAAGCATACAGTAAGCGGAGATTACAACTTAGTTACAGTTGACGAAGTTATGAAGCTCGCTTTCTCTGCTGCTGGCAACGAAGTTCAAAGATAATTATATAATTCAATAATCTATATTATAAAAGGCAGATAATTCTTATATAAGAGATTATCTGCCTTAATAATTATCGGTTTCTTTTTAAATTGTCAGACTTTCCCATCAGCAACACAACTATTAACAGTATAACCGACACTGCTGCCATATATAACAGACTTTCATACTTCCAGCCATTCTGATATACACGGTATGTTATAAATCCTTTTAAGATTCTGCTATTCCCCTGTTCAATAATTATATACAGATTCATAAGAACACATATAAAATACCCGACAATCCAGCTATGTACGTATCTGTGTATAATCATGAGAAGTTCCATATTAATAATCAGCAAGATAATCAGTGTTATTACCACTCCTGCAAATATTGTCACAACTCCTGTATATGTCAGATATCCGCCATAGACTCTCTTTGCCATTGCATTTGACGCCAGCCAGTTATCCATAACTCCATGAGTTGATATAAGTCCTGCTGCCAGTGCAACAAGAGACATAACAATTACATACATTACAATTCTGCCAATTCCCTTACCAATCACGACACAATAGAATTTTCTTATATTAACATACCGCACCATTCGGTTATCATCATACATTTTTCTAAAATATACTATCAACAGAGCCATAATAACAGGGATAACAATATACGGAACAATTCTGTAATTATATGTAATTATAAAATCCTTCACGCATGTAATTCCCATTGCTTTTCTTGATGCAAATGCGAATTCACACGCAAGCATAGAAATAATAATAACGATTGCGTATATCAGCATGCTTTTACCCCCTTATCAACTACTGTTCAATAGAAAATACCAATCTTTTCTCCAACGGATACTGTGACATAATTATATACACATCTGACTTTGCATATCTTTCCCTGCTATTAAACAGCCACGCATCTTCATGTTTTATATTGGTTACAAACTGTACTCTCTGCGTTTCCCCTGCTGCTACTGTGTTAATATCCTCACTCATCTTTTCAAGTGCATTACAGTCACCATTAAATTCTGTACTATAGAAGAAAAATGCCGTGAGACGGTTCACACTTACATCTTCCTGCCCGTTATTCTTTATATCGAGAGTAAATACCAGATAATCTGCGTTCTCTTTTCCCACTGAAAATACCCCAAGCTGTTCTTCTGTGTAATCCTTTAAAATCTCTGCTCTATCATACATTTTGCATGATACAGGCGAAATACTTACATCTGCTGTGATAAGATTCTCTATGTCAGGCGTGTAATTAATCCATTCCCCATATCCGCATTTTTCAATCTTTTTTCTTGGAAAAATGATGTTAATCCTGATTGTAAGCACAAGCCATACTATAAGAATTACTGCTATACACACTACAGATGCGATTTTCTTCTTACTCCATTTACCCTCTAACCTGTTATTATAAAACATCCATTTTCACGCCCCTTACTATAAAATGAACATAACCACATAGAATAAGCACAACAAATAATATACATAAAGAAAGTATCGTTGTCGGTGAACTCTGTGGAACATAAAACACCTTCTGCAGTGCAAGTCCCCTTATAACCGGATTGCTGCTATATGTAACAAGTCTTCCTGCTAATATACATATAAGAAACGGAAGAGTCAGCACAACAAATCTGTTGTCCGCATACAATGACAGTGATAATGAAATTCCCGCTATAAGTCCTGCAAATATGAATATCATTGCCATATATACAAGCGAATATGCAACTACATTTTTAATAGCCAGATGCATAAACAGTGCCTTATAATTAGGAAGCTGATACCAGTCATAATTAATTACCGGAAGCACTGTCATTGTCAGCATCAGATTAAGTAATAATGGAAATACCGCTGCAACACCGGCAGTCATAAAAACTGCTATAGATTTAGCTGTCAGATATGTAATTCTCTTATTCCTGATTGCGAAATTCTTGATTATTCCAGATTTTTTATCTGTGTGAAACGACGCTGCGTAAGGTATTGTTATCAGCAGAAAAACAATCATCTGGTATATATTAATTCCTGCATTAATCATTCCTCCCATCCAGCTTTCCTTAACATTGCCAACAATAGAAACCGCAACGTCCGGATTGTATCCGTCAAATATATGACTGATTGAAGGTATGACTTCTAATATAAAATGTGCCAATCCGAGAATCCCGCCTAACAAAATTGCAACCCTAAGTTCTATTCCATGAAAAGCTCTGTCCAGTTCTATTTTAATCATTACCCACATTACATCACCTTCTATTCTGCGTTAAATTTTATGAAATTCTCTCCCTTGGCGACCTTCTGAACACCCCAAAGACTTAATCTCAGATATATATTGTCATAATTAATATCTTCCGTAGCTGTAGCAACATTTTTATTACTCTCACTTCTGTAATAACTGTGTATTATCTTATCTGGTTCAGCCATGCATAAAACGATATTACGATGTTCTCCTGCCTTAAGTGTTATATCCCCACGCTTTGCGTCTGTTGATTCTGCATAATCATGAAATATTGATTCCGTTATGCTCAGTCTTGTAATCTCCCCTTTTGCCTTGTCCATAATATACGGTTTGATTCCATCAATATTAATTACAGCCTCCGAATCCCCATTATTAACAAGCTCCGCTGATATCATAAAAATCTTAGTTCCAATACCTTCATATATGCTCTCAAATGTTCCATCAGCTTCATTATATCTGTTCGTAAATCCCGACTCTCTCGCATTAACCTTCTTTATCCACTCTATAAAATTCTCATCGGTACCACCAATCTCTTCATATGCGTCCATATTATCAGCCAATAATGTTTTATTGACTTTCATACTGATATTGCAATCAGATTTACCACTAGTGAGGATTGAACCCACATTAGAATAATCATCTATAATCACCACGTCCTCTGGCAACTTCGCAACCTCTGGTTCAATCTCATATTCACGATTAACTTCTAACCCTGCAGTCTGTTCCGTCTCCTCCTGCGTTGTGCGTGTTTCTGTATAATCCTTATAAGAAACCCCACACCCTGATATAGTTGTCACACTCATTAATAATGCAAATGTGCTGATAATCCATCTCTTTCTCATAATACCCCTCCATTTGATTCAATCACGTTGGTTTTTCTATATCTATATACGGAATCTGGAGGAAAAAAGTTGGTATCATAATTTAAAAGTATAATGCATAATAATTGTTTAATGGGCTTAAGTCTAAAGT
>CAVBPJ010000044.1:0-20707 GCA_963597265.1 Evtepia sp.
CATATTAAATTGTGAAATATTAATATATATCCCATAGTAGGTACATATATTGTTATATTATTTGCATTGATATTTGTGCATACATAAAAATAGTGTGTAATAAAACGAATGAATGTTCGATAACATGCTTGGGACAATAGAGAAAAAGAGCCTGTAAAAGCTATGTCGAAAGAAATAGTACTATTTATAAGACAAAAAATAGAAGATTAATAGTTTAGGTGGTCACTTTTATGATTAAGTGTCCACTAAGTGACCACCATATTTATACAAGGAGGCACATATGACACAGGAACAATTTAAGAAAGCAGCACAATACTGGAACAATAAAGAGCAGATACCAGTGCCGGAAAAAGAATTAAAGAAAACAGTAGAAGAATATATTATTTCGAATAATACCTGTGCGCTTGCAACAGGAACTGGGGATTATGTGAGATGCACTCCAATAGAGTACAGTTTTCATGATGATAAGTTCTGGATGTTTTCAGAAGGTGGAGAGAAGTTTATCGGTTTGGAAAAGAACGATAATGTATGCCTTGCTATTTATGATAAATATGATGGCTTTGGGAATCTTAAGAGCCTTCAGGTAATGGGAAAGGCACAGATAATTGAGCCATTTTCAGACATTTATAATGCACATGCAGAATATAACAAGATTCCACTTGTGGCTTTGAAAAAGCTTGAGTCACCAATGAATCTTATTTGTGTGACTCCTGTAAAGATAGAAGCTTTATTTTCAGATTTCAAGAAGAATGGTTATACTAGCAGACAGACTTTGCATTTTTAGACATTTTGAGTGGAATTTGCGTTTTTAAGGAATGGGGGTGAGAGAGTGGGATTAATAGAAATTGCCAGTAACAATTCCGTATGGCGTGGTATGGATTATTATGAGAATAAAAAGGTTTTATCGTGGCATAAAGCAGAAGATGGAACTTATAATGGAGTTGTGTCAGGACAAGAAGGAAAAGATTATTCTGTACATATTGATAAAATCCATCCTAGAAAGTCAACATGTAACTGTCCATTTGCTGACGGTAGGCGGGTAGTATGTAAACATATGATAGCATTATATTTTACAGCAGAACCTGATGCAGCAAAGGATTTTATGAGGCGTGTAGAAGAGTGGGAGCAAGAGGAAGAGCAAAGAGAACAGGAACATTTTGAAGAACTTCGTAAATATGTGAATAGTCTTTCGAAAGCTGAATTACAGGACAAATTATATGATGCACTTGTGGAATTGGAGGATAGGAGAAATAATTATTGGTAAGAATGGAAGGTACTGTATTTTAAAATTATTAAAAGTCTTTGGCAGACAGACTTTGGAGTTATAAATCATGAGCATATTTAAAAAGAAACACACACAATCATATGATAAAATGAATAAGAAACCAGTACTGAAAACAAGCATATGCACAGGGGAGCAGGTTGCAGGATTTCAGGATATCCATACTGGTAAGATAGAGGAGATAATGCTGATTAAGCAGGCTGCAGATATAGATACATTTAAACAAATGTATGGAATTGAAGGAGAGATACCAAAGGTATACTAAATATTAACAGGTAAAGAGGACTATGAACATACCAGAAAGAGCAACGAAGGAACAGACAGAGGCAATAACACAGACAGAAGGCAACATAAGGGTTGCGTCAGTTCCGGGTTCGGGAAAAACATTTGTACTTACATATAGAATAGCATATCTCATAACAGAACTGTTCGTTGAGCCGTCATCTATTGTGGCGCTTACATTTACGAACAAGGCGGCTTCGCAGATGAAGCACAGGTTAAGGGATATTGTTGGTGATAACGCCAACTGTTTTACAGGAACATTTCACGGATATTGTAACATGTTTCTTAAGGAGGAGATTCACAGGCTGACATTTCCCAAGACATTCACGATTCTTGATAAGAAGGCTGAGCTGGAGATGATTAAGGACGTGGCTGAGGATATGGGAATATCGCTCAAGGACAATACAGCGAAGAAGATAATGAGTGATATAGACATAGCCAAGCAGGATATGTCCTATGTTGAGCTGATGGCAGGCGTTGATAAGACAGAGCTTAAGAGAAGGGCTTCTAGCGAGAAAAATGTGGATAAAAAGGTTTTCTATAATTATCTTAAGAGACAGTGCGACAATTATGCACTGGATTTTGAGGACCTTATTAATTTTACCGTATACATTTTGAATAGGAATGAAGATGTACGAATCCGCTGGCAGGAAAAATGTCAGTATGTTTTGTGCGATGAGTATCAGGATGTCAATATGAAACAGGACATGCTGCTACACATTCTAAGCGGTTTGTATCAGAATCTGTTCGTTGTAGGTGATGACGACCAGAATATATATACATGGCGCGGTTCTGACCCTGAGTACATGATTAATTTTGACAGGACACATGAGAATGTGCAGGATTATTCACTTACTGAGAATTTCAGGAGTACTCCTCAGATTGTAAATGCAGCGAAATCCCTAATATCTGCTAATCAAAACAGGTTTGAAAAGCAGATGATTTCTAAAAGGCCAGATGGCAATAAGCCGGTATTTAATGCGCCTGACACCGAGGAGAATGAGTCTTTGTGGATAGCTGATACTATTCTTGATAATGTTACTAAGAATATGAAGTACAGCGACCATACGATATTAGTGCGGGCTGCTTCACAGACAAGGTCGTTAGAGGAAGCATTTATAAAAAGAAAAGTCCCTTACAAGATACTAAGCGGTGCGAAATTCTATGAAAGTGAAGAGATAAGGACAGTGCTTTCATACATGAGAATGGTGTACAGCCTTACGGACATGGATTTGCTGTATACTATATCAAGACCGAGAAGGGGCTTTGGCAAGAAGTCGGTTGAGAAGCTTAAAAATGTAGCTGCGCAGAACAACTGCAGTCTTTTCAAGGCACTTGGAAAGCAGATTGAAGATGGAGATATAACACAGAAAAATGTGATAGCATATTACAATGCAATCAGTGAATTGCACGACACATATATTGCTTATACCTGTACTGATATAGTAAACAAATGTCTTGACATGGGCTATCGTCAGGCGTTGGAGCAGGATATCGACCAGACAAGACTTGATAATGTATCGGAGCTTATCAGGACTATTACAGCATTGGAAGAAGATAATCAGGAAAAGGTTGAACTGGCTGATCTGTTAAGTCATTTTGCATTATTTTCAGCGCAGGATGAGGACGGCGAGTACAATGTTGTAAAAGTAATGACAATTCATACGGCAAAGGGACTTGAATTCGATACGGTATTTGTACCAGGACTGGTTGAAGGACAGTTCCCAAGCAGCAGGCTTCGTAATGAAGATGAATACGAAGAGGAAAGAAGATTGTTGTATGTTGCGATGACGAGGGCTAAGAATATGCTTTACCTCAGCACTTACAGGAAGAAAGACGGGCGTTTTGGTGCAAGACCATCAGCATTCTTAAGTGACATTAATACTAATCTTCTTGACTGTATCAACAACAGCAGAATATTAATCAGAGGTGAGACTGAGCAGATGCTGCCAAAGGTTGTATTTGAGGTTGGAGATAAAGTCAGACATAAGGTATTTGGAACTGGCGAGATTGTTAAGGTTGATAAGGTTACACAGACATATGAAATCCAGTTTGAGAATATCAGGGGAACGAGAAGGCTGATGTTTCGGGCAGAGCTGGTGAAAGAATAATATATTTAAAGGAGACACACAATGAAAAGCACATTAATCAAAGACACAACTAAATCAGAGCGAATCCAGTTAATAAAGGAGTGGGAAGAAACAGAAGGCTGTGAGAGCAGCGGAATAGATCTGATGACATATTTTAAAGACTACATTGACGGAGTGAAAGAGATATCAGAAGTCAATGCAGCCTTTAATGCAAGATATGTCTCAGAAATACCAGACAATGACTCTTCAATGAGCTGTGGTATGGGTATGAGAAGATAGGGGTTATATATTATTTATTCCCAAACCGCTTTGCCGGGTGATAAACCAGCAGAGCGATAAGTATAAGCACGGCTGTAACTGACAGACTTATCGGATAAGCCATCAGCAGTGTGTGGAACGTGCGGTTTTGTGGAAATGCGGTGTACACCCATGCAATTCGTATACCGCATACGCCGATTATCGTAAGGATTGCGGGGACAAGTGATATGCCGAATCCTCTCAGATATCCGGACATTACCTCATAAAGCATGCTGAATATGTATGCGGTAAATATCATAACAAGGCGCGTATATCCTAAAGAGATTACCTGAGGGTCTCTGTTAAATAGAGACAGCAGGAATCTGCCGCTGCTAAGAATTATTATGATAGCAGCAATTGATGTAATTGTGTCTTCAATAAGGCATAAGAACAGAGTACGTCTGCAGCGTTTTATCTGTCCAGCACCATAGTTTTGTCCTACAAATGTGGTGCATGCCTGACTGAATGAGTTGAATATATAATATACAAGAATCTCAATATTATATCCGGCACTTGAAGCAGCAATTACAACAGTTCCAAGGCTGTTTATTGCAGCCTGAATTACAAGGTTTGCAAGGTTGAAAACAGCACTCTGGATTCCTGCAGGAAGTCCGATTTTAAGTATTCTGGATAAGCATTTTCCGTCAATCTTAAGTTTTCTTACATCAAGATGAATCCATTGTTTTACACGGGTCAGTTTGATAAGAAGAATAGTTGAGCTGACGACATTGGCGATAACAGTAGCAATCGCTACACCATTTACCGACATTTTAAATATTACAACAAATACAAGGTTAAGAATAACATTTAACACACCTGACAGAGCCAGTGCCAGCAGCGGCGTACGCGTATCACCGGTACTTCTGAATATTGCAGCTTCAAAGTTGTACAGGAATATAACCGGCATACCGAGCAGATATATTCTTATGTACAGAAGCGCGTAAGGAAATACATCAGCTGGTACATTGAGAAGTGTCAGCACATTTTTAATAAATAGCTCGCCAAGCAGGGTTACAAGCAGTCCGCCTATTAAGGCAGCAAGTATTGATGTGTGGACAGCCTGGCTTGTGGCTTTCTCATCTTTTCTTCCGATTGCGTTCGCAATCACAACATTAGTTCCAAGTGATATTCCAATGAACAGATTAAGGATAACGCCAATTACCGGGCTGTTTGCGCCGACAGCGGCTATCGCGACAGTACGGTCAGTGCTTGCAAAGTTGCCGACAATCGCAATATCGGAAGCGTTGAAGAGCTGTTCAAGGATTCCGGTTGCCGCAACAGGAAGTGCGTATAGAGGCAGCTTGTTCCATATAGAGCCATTGAGAATATCCATTCTGGAAGCATTTTTTCCTGATTTCATATTAATCTCCATTCCGCAGAGAGTCTGCGTTAATACATGTAATTATCATTTTTTCAAATGTAGTATACTTTTAATTCAAAATGATAGCAAATATCTATTAACTATGATAAATTATAGCTAAAAGGAATGATAATAGAAATTATGAAGAAAATGCTAAAAGGACGGGAATATATATGGAAGTAAGAGAATTGCGTTATTTTCTTGCAGCTGCAAGAGAGGAGAATATTACAAGGGCGGCGGAGAGTCTTCATATTGCACAGCCGTCATTATCAAAACAGCTGATGGATCTTGAGAGTAAGCTTGGGAAACAGCTTCTCGTTCGTGGAAAGAAAAAGATTACACTTACGGAAGAAGGTGTTCTTTTAAGAAAGAGAGCAGAAGAAATCATAGAGCTTGTGGAGAAAACAGAACAGGAAATCAGTTCTGACACGGAAGATATAATCGGAGATATCTATATGGGTGGAAGTACACCAGCAGTAGTGCTTAAGGCAGCGGCAAAACTTCGTGAAGAACATCCTGACATAAGATTTCATTTTTACAGTGGTGATGCGGTAGATGTGTCGGAACGCTTAGACCATGGAAGTATTGATTTTGCGGTCATGCTTGAGCCTGTCGACATTGTAAAATATGATTTCTATTCACTGCCTGAATACTCAGAATGGGGTATTCTTATGAAGAAAAGTGACAGGCTTGCAAAGAGCAAAGGCATAACAAGGAAGCAGTTAAAATGTATGCCTTTAATCATGCACCAGCGAATCGGACTGCAATATGATATTGCACACTGGGCTGAGACTGATGTAGAACAGCTTAATATTGTGGCAACTTATAATGTAGTACATGGAAGTCCTGTTCCTTTTGTACAGGAGGGGCTTGGGTATTTTCTTACAACAAAGGATATGGTAACACCGCTCCCAGAAGCTGATGTATGCTTTGTTCCGTTGAAGCCGGCGCTGCCAACAAGAGTTGCGCTTGTATGGAAGAAGCATGCTGTATTTGGCAAGGCTGCAGAAGCATTTATTAACAGCTTGAAACAGATGCAGAATTAAATTAGTCAATGTAATTAGAATCATCAAGTGTATTGAGTTCCTCATGTTCAATTGTAACAGACTGGTGAGTTTTACGGTACTTTAAAGGGGTAACATTCATAATTTTTTTAAATGTTCTTTCAAAATAAGAAGCACTTTCAAAACCAAGTGCAGATGCTGTATCGGATATACTCATGTTAGTATTTTCGAGTAATTGTGCAGCCTTCTTAATGCGAAGAGTGTTGACATATTCGGTTATAGTAAATCCAGTATATTCCTTGAATATACGGCACATATAATATTTGCTCATAAAGAGCTCGTCTGAGATAGTATCAAGGGCGAGCTCTTTTGTGTAATTAGCTTCAAGATAGGCACTTATATTGGAAGCTGATAATTCTTTTGGGCTATTAATAGCAGCATGTATCTGTGTACTATCATGTTTCAGAGATTGCAGCTTATACAGCCAGTATATAGTAGCTATTTCCACTCTTGACTGATATCCATTACTTTTCTTGGTTAGCTCATGCCTTAAATCTCTGTATAGATTAAGAAAAGCTATACGCTGGTCTTCATTGAGATGGTATATTCCATAATTATTATGAAAGTAATTAACAAGATTAAGCCCAGGGTACTTTTTGTCAAAATTACACATTTTTTCATAATCGATGTAAAGAATAACACGGTTGTATCCCTTGTCCTCAGATGATATTGAGCATGTAGTATGAACAAGATTGGTGTCCAGTATTGTAAGATCACCAGCATAAGCATTATAGCTTTTGTTATCAAAGAAAAATTGGCGCTCTCCTTCAATTATGTAGAATATCTCATACTGATTGTGAAAATGTTTGATATTCATGTTGAATTGACCATAACGGATAAGCTGTTCTACAGATATTCCATCGCATTTTCCGAAAAAAGTAATCTTATTATCTGACATACAATACCTCACAATTAACTATTATTACTTTAAAGCATAGAGCAAGATAGTTAAAAAATCAAGCATATATAGCAATATTGTTCGAGAAATGTATTATTTTGCGGTGGTATAATCCAATTACAAGATAAGAAACGGCTTATAAAAAGCCATGAAAAACGCGCGGATTTCAAAAATAAAAAGGAACAATAAAGAAGGGGTCTCATAAGAAAGGAGAAGGTTATGAAAGGTTATAAAAAAATAATAGGCACGGCTTTTGTTGCTGCGTGTCTCATTATTGTAATAGTAACATTTATTAAAGTTAAAGGTATTAATTCATCAGATAAACTGGTGCTTCAGCTTGCACATAATCAGTCAGCAGGTTCAGAAATCGCAGATTCTATTGCAAAGGTTTCAGATTTTGTTGCTGAAGAGTCTGGTGATGAGGTAAATATTAAGATATTTGCCAGTGGAGTTCTTGGTACAGAAAAAGAAGAGATAGAGATGGTTAAAGCTGGAATAATTGATATGGCAAAAGTTAGTTCTAACACATTAGGTCAGTTTGATGACAGATATGCAATATTTGCAATTCCTTATCTTTTCAAGAATCAGGAGCATTATTACAACGCTATGGAGAATAGCGAAGCAGTTAAAGAGTTATTCACGGACACAGCAGATGACGGATATATAGCTGTTGGATATTATGCTAATGGTGCTAGAAACTTTTATCTTAAAGATGATATTCCAGTTACAGATACATCTGTTTTAAGTGGCAAGAAGATTCGTTCAATGCCAAGTTCAACATCTATGGATATGATTGAAAAGATGGGTGGAACTCCGGTTCCTATGGCAGCATCAGAAACATATGCATCATTACAGCAGGGCGTTGTTGATGGTGCAGAGAATACAGAACTTGCTCTTACCGTTGATGGACATGAGGATTTGGTTAAGTCTTATACATATACAGAGCATCAGTTTTCTCCAGATATATTCATTATAAGTACTAAGACATGGAATAAGATGTCTGAGAAACAGAGACAGAGTCTTATAAAAGCTTTAGAGGAAACTAATGATAACTTTAAGAGTCTGTATAACGGAATGATGGACGATGCTATTAAACAGGCAGAAAGTAAAGGAGTTCATGTATATAAAGATATAGATAAGACACCATTTATTGAGGCAGTACAGCCTATACATGCTAACTTCTATAACAAAGGCGAAGCATATAAGAAATTATATGATGATATTCAGAAATACGCTGACTGATAAATAATGCCTGATGTTTATAGTGAAGAAAGGAGAAAAGCATGAAGCATTTAAATAAAGTAGTTGAGATTATATTAGAGGTGCTTGTAGCTGGAATGGTGCTTGGCTGCTGCTGGCAGGTAATTACCAGATTCGTGTTACATAATCCTAGCAAATATACAGAGGAATTATTAAGGTATATGCTCATATGGCTTACTATGATGGGAGTTCCATATGCATACGGAAAAAACAGCCACCTGGCTATTAATCTTATTGTTAAGAAATTCAAGCCAAAGAATGAAACATTGGCACAGATTGCAATTGATGCACTTATTATGATTTTAAGTGTTTCAGTTATGATTATTGGAGGAATCATGGTAACTGCCAATGCAGCAGGACAGCTTTCACCAGCTATGCAGATTCCTATGCAGATTTATTATGTATGTGTTCCGATATGCGGAGTATTGATGGTTATTTACGGAATATTTAAGATAGCAGATCATATTAAGACATTACGACAGAATTAAGATTGAATAATGCATATATATGCAGAAGGAGGCAATATGGAGATACAAGCAGCAATAGTATTGATAATTATATTCTTTTTATTACTGGCATTCAGTGTTCCAGTATCATTCAGTATTATATCAGCATCACTTGTTACATTAATTATGTTCCTTACACCACATTTTGGTGTGTTTATATCAGCTCAGAAGATGGTTACAGGTATTGACAGCTTTACATTACTTGCAGTTCCGTTCTTTGTATTAGCTGGCTTGCTAATGAGTAATGGCGGTATAGCAAAACGGCTTATTAATCTGGCAATGCTTGTTTTAGGTAAGGTACCAGGATCTTTAGCAATGACTAATATTGCAGGTAATGCAATGTTTGGTTCTATATCAGGATCAGGTATTGCAGCAGCAACAGCTATTGGTGGTGTTATGCAGCCACTTGAGGATGAACAGGGATATGACAGGGCATTTTCAGCGGCAGCAAATGTTGCTTCAGCACCAGTAGGACAGTTAATTCCACCAACAGCTTCATTCATTGTATTTTCGGCAGCAAGCGGAGGAGTTTCAGTTGCAGCGTTACTTATGGCAGGCTGGATTCCAGGACTTTTATGGGCATTACTTTGTATGGTAGTTGCTTTCATATATGGAAAGAAGCATGGATATGTAATCAAGAGAGAACATCTTACAGCTAAAGTTGTATTAAAGACAATCTGGGATGCTATTCCAAGCCTTTTCCTTATTGTAATTATTATTGGTGGTATATTATCAGGATATTTTACACCAACAGAAGCATCTGGCGTAGCTGTTGTATATGCATTTATACTGGCTGTGTTTGTTTATAAGAGTATTAAGATTAAAGATATTCCAAGAATTTTAAGAGAAACTGCTGTAATGACTGCAATTGTTATGCTGATTATCGGAGCTTCATCAGTATTATCTTTCGTATTATCATTCACAGGTCTTCCACAGGCTATAAGTTCTGCATTACTTGGTGTATCTGATAATAAGATTGTTATTCTGTTAATTATTAATTTAATACTTCTCATTGTAGGAACATTTATGGATATGGCACCAGCATTACTTATATTCACACCTATATTCCTTCCTGTAGTTAAGGCATTAGGAATGGATCCTATCCAGTTTGGTGTAATGATGGTTATGAACCTTTCAATTGGAACAATTACACCACCTGTAGGAAGTGTATTGTTTGTAGGTTGTAGTATATCTCACCTTCAGGTAGAAGAGGTAATTAAGAAACTGATACCATTCTTTGTAGCAATTTTGGTTGCACTTCTTTTTGTAACATTTGTACCACAGCTTAGTATGTGGCTGCCAACAGTATTTGGATTGTTGGGATAAAAATAAGATAAAACGGAGGACATATATATGAACAATAAAAAACCTGACAAGAAAGAAATTGAGAATAAGCTTAATCTTGTAATTGATAAACTTATGAATCTTGGCAGACCCGATAATGATGAAGAACTTGAAAAAGGAGGCGAATCTATAGGCTTCTTTAAAAGGGATTTTGGAATTAAAGAATGGGACTGGCCACAGGGAGTTGGATTATATGGATTGCTTAAGATAATGCAGATTAATGGCAATGATGAATATAGAGAGTTTCTTTACAAATGGTTTAAAGAAAATATAGCAGAAGGTCTTCCATCAAAGAATATTAACACAACAACACCGTTACTTACTCTTGTTGAGTTAAATAATTATTACAATGATACACAGTTCGAGGAACTGTGTATCAAATGGGCAGAGTGGCTTATGAACTGTCTTCCAAGAACAAAGGAACGTGGATTCCAGCATGTTACAAGTGCTAATGGTGACAGACAGGGAGTCAGACTCAATGAGAATGAAATGTGGATAGATACTCTGTTTATGACAGTTTTATTCCTTAATAAAATGGGTCAGAAATATAATCGTCAGGATTGGATTAATGAATCAATACATCAGGTACTTATGCATATAAAGTATCTTTGTGATAACAAGACAGGTCTCTTCTATCATGGCTGGACATTTAATGAGATGAATAATTTTGGCGGTATATTCTGGTGCAGAGGAAATAGCTGGTTCACATTAGGAATTCTTGATTATGTTGATATGTTTAAAGGAACACTTAACAGTGGTGTTAAAGAGATAATAATAGATGCATATAAAGCCCAGACAGCTGCTCTTAAGAAACTGCAGAGTAAAAGTGGATTGTGGCATACAGTACTTACAGATCCAACAAGCTATGAGGAAGTATCTGGAAGTGCTGCAATTACAGCAGGCATATTAAAAGGAATCAGAATGGGAATACTTGATGATTCTTATATAGATGTTGCGGATAAAGCAATAAATGCAATACTTAAAAATATTGATGCAGACGGAACAGTACTTAATGTATCTGGAGGAACTGGTATGGGATATGATGCAGAGCATTATAAGAACATTCTTATAGCACCTATGGCATATGGACAGTCACTTACAATACTGGCTTTAGTGGAGGCATTACAGAATGATAAAAAAAGCATTTAAAATGTATCTTAACGCAGGATGTGCAGATGAATATGAAAAGCGTCATAACGAGCTATGGTCTGAAATGAAGGAGATGATACACGAATATGGCGGACATAATTATTCTATATTTCTAGATGATGAAACTAACATATTATATGGTTATATTGAACTTGAAGATGAAGAAAAGTGGGCGCAGTCAGCAGATACAGAGATTAACAGAAAGTGGTGGAAATATATGGCACCTCTTATGAAGGTTAATTCAGACGACAGTCCTGTGAGTGATGATTTAAGATGCGTATTTCATCTTGATTAATATATGAATTTAAGACAGGGGGTAAGATTATATGAAACCGGTATATTACCTTGCCGTTGATATTGGTGCTTCTAGTGGAAGACATATTCTTGCATCCATGGATAACGGCAGAATGACAATAGAAGAGGTATATCGTTTTGATAATGGCATGCTTAATGATAATGGTAATAAGTTATGGGATGTTGACAGCTTGTTTGCCAATATCATTAAAGGAATGATGAAATGTAAAGAACTTGGGAAAATTCCGGTAAGTATGTCGATTGACACATGGGCTGTTGATTATGTTCTTCTTGATGCTAATGATAAATGTGTTGGGAATGTATACGGATACAGGGATGAACGTACAGATGGAATGGATGAAGAAGTTTATAAGGTTATATCCGAAAAAGAATTATACAGGAGAACAGGTATTCAGAAACAGAAATTTAATACAATTTACCAGCTTATGTCAGATAAATTTATGAGACCTGAACAGTTAGAGGAGTCGAAAACATTTATTATGCTTCCAGATTATTTTCAGTTTCTTCTTACAGGTGTTAAGGCATCCGAATATACCAATGCAACATCGACACAGCTTGTTAATCCGGAAACTAAACAATGGGATTATGAACTGATTGATATGCTTGGGATTAACAGAAATATGTTTATGGAGCTTAAGCAGCCAGGAACAATACTGGGAGAATTAACTGAGGATATTCAAAAAATTGTTGGATTTAATACGAGAGTTGTTATGTGTGCAAGTCATGATACAGCATCTGCAGTTATGGCTGTTCCAACAGTGGAAGATAATGTCTTATACTTAAGTTCTGGAACATGGTCACTTATGGGAACTGAACTTATGAAAGCCAGATGTGATGAGAGAAGCCAGCAGTGTAATTTTACCAATGAAGGTGGATATGATTATAGATTCAGATACTTAAAGAATATTATGGGACTCTGGATTATACAATCAGTAAGGCATGAATTGGGGGACAGATATACATTCGCAGAGCTTTGCGAAGAGGCAGAGAAAGCTGATTATATGACATCATGTATAGATGTTAATAATGAATGTTTTCTTGCGCCAGAAAATATGACAGAGGCAATTAAATCATACTGCAATAATAATGACCTTATTATACCCGATACGGTTGGGGAAATTGCAGCAGTTGTATATAAGAGTCTGGCTGACAGTTATGCAGATACAGTTAAGCAAATAGAAAAGAATCTTGGCATTACATATAATGCAATATATGTAATAGGCGGGGGTGCTAATGCTGGATATCTTAATCAGCTTACGGCTGATTCGACTGGAAAAACAGTTGTATCTGGACCAACAGAAGCTACTGCAATAGGAAACATTATGGCACAGATGATAGCAGATAATGTGTTTAAGAATTTGAAAGAAGCAAGAGCATGTGTAAGAGATTCATTTAATATTAAACGATTTGAGCAAAAAAGATAATACATTCTAAGTTAGAGGAGGATAATGCTATATATGACTAATGAAAGATATGAATCAGCGAGAAAGATATATCAGAGTATAGGCGTTGATACTGAGGCTGCATTAGAAAGATTAAAGAATGTGCCGGTATCAATGCACTGCTGGCAGGGTGATGATGTAATTGGTTTTGACAGCAGAGAAAGTCTGTCAGGTGGTATACAGACTACTGGAAATTATCCGGGAAGAGCCAATACTCCTGAGCAGCTTATGCAGGATATAAGCAAAGTATTGACACTTGTACCTGGCAGGAAGAAATTAAATCTTCATGCAAGCTATGCCATTATAGATGATGGTTCAGACAGGGATTCAATTAAACCAAAGCATTTTGTAAGATGGGTGGAATTTGCTAAGAAATATAATATGGGAATTGATTTTAATCCAACATTTTTCTCACATAGAATGGTTAAAGATGGACTTACATTATCCTCACCAGATGAGGAAGTAAGAAAATTCTGGATTGAACATGGCAAAAGATGTATTGAGATATCAGAGTATTTTGCTAATGAAACTGGTCAGCCATGTGTAATGAATATATGGATTCCTGATGGTTATAAGGATATTCCGGCAGACAGACTTGGACCAAGAAAAAGATTTAAAGAATCTTTAGATGAAATTCTTTCTATTCCATATGATAAGAGCAAAGTATTTGTGTGTCTTGAATCCAAAGTATTTGGAATAGGCGTTGAATCATACACAGTTGGTTCATCTGAATTCTGTATGAATTATGTGGCGAGAGCAGGCATAACTCCGCTTATGGATAATGGACATTATCATCCTACAGAGGTTGTGTCAGATAAGATATCATCAATGCTTTTATTCAATGACCACTTAGCATTACATATTACAAGACCTGTAAGATGGGATAGTGATCATGTTGTTTTATATGATGATGAAACAAGAGAGATTGCTAAAGAAATTGTCAGAGCAGATGCGCTTGACAAGGTATTTATAGCAACTGATTATTTTGATGCATCAATTAACAGAATATCTGCATGGATAACAGGAATGAGAAGCGTTCAGAAAGCTCTTCTTTATGCATTGTTAGAGCCAGAATCACTTCGTAATCTTCAGAACGAAGGAAGGTTCACAGAGCTTATGGCAGCACAGGAAGAATTAAAGATTATGCCATTTGGAGATATATGGCAGGAATATCTTAATAGAGAAAATGTGGCAGCTGATTATATTAGTGAGGTTATGGATTACGAAAAGAAAATATTGGAGGCACGATAATGAAAGATATATTAACAGCACCTTTTGTTAAAGAAATGTGTGATACGACAGCTAATATGTACCGTCTTGGCTGGGATGAAAGAAATGGTGGAAATATAAGTTATATGCTTGATGAAGAAGAGGTTGCACAATATCTTGATATTAATCATGTAATAAGAGAGATTCCAACAGGATTCAAAGCAGACGCACTTATTGGCAGAATATTTATAGTAACCGGTACAGGTAAGTACTTTAAAAATGTCCAGGCAGATCCGGAGAATAATCTTGGAATAATAAGAATAGCCGAAGATGGAACTACTGCACAGTTATTATGGGGATATAAAGATGGAGGAAAATTCACAAGTGAATTACCAGCGCATCTTATGAGTCATATGGCGAGACTTTCAGTTGATAAAGATAACAGAGTTGTTATACATTCACATCCAACTAATACACTTGCAATGAATTATGTTCATGAACTTGATGAGAAGAAATTTACACATACACTTTGGGAAATGTGTACAGAATGTATAGTTGTGTTCCCAGATGGTGTAGGTATTCTTCCATGGATGCTTTGTGGAACTAATGAAATAGGCGAGGCAACAGCAGAAAAGATGAAAGAATTCAGACTTGTTATATGGGGAATGCATGGTATATATGGTGCAGGCAAGACACTCGATGAAACTTTTGGACTGATTGAAACTGTTGAAAAAGCGGCACAGATATATATGCTTACAGCAGGTCTTGAAAGAAAGAATACCATAAAGGATGAAGATATGGTGAAGCTGGCAGAATATTTTAAGGTGGATTACAGGAAGGATTTTCTTAATATCTGAGAAGTTAATCATAGCTTGAAACAGATGCAATAATGTGTTACCGTTTGGATAGATTATACATGACAGGAGATAAATGTATGAAGAATCCGTACGAAATTGCGAAGGACATATTGCAGTCGGTGACAGATAAAGATGAAGGACAGGCAGGCGGTTTTGCCAGCATAGAACTGTATGGAGAATCTGTACATGACAAGTCCTACAATGACGACATATGCACACATTTCCAGCTTGAGAATGAGACTGGTTCGGGCGAGATTACGCTGTACAGAGCATTTCCCGGTATTGAATTAGTGTACAACGACATGCATATGGAATATTGTAATAAGAACCAGAATACAGCTTCAGATGTGATGGAGATTAATTACTGCAGGGAAGGCAGAAGCGAGTGTCTGTTTGGAGAAAGGCAGTATTGTTATATGTCAGCAGGAGATCTGTCTTTCTGTTCATTGCAGGGTAATTCGCACCAGTCGGAGTTTCCGACAGCGCATTATCACGGTATTACAATCACGATTGATTTTTCGCGGATTACAGAAGAGATGAAGAACATTCTTACATTGCTTTCTGTTAATATGGAGCGGATAAAGGAACTGTCCCGCATGCAGGATTTCACTATTATCAGGGCAGACAAGACAATAGAGCATATATTTTCGGAGCTGTATACTGTGCCGGAGGATATCCGTTACGGGTACATAAGAGTCAAGGTGCTTGAAGTGCTTCTGGTGCTCACTGGTCTTGATATAAATGTGGAGACTACAGAGCATGCACATTATTCAGAGGTACAGATTGAGGCAGTTAAGGCAATACATGCATTTCTCGTGGAACATTTTAATGAGCATTATACGATTGATTATCTGGCGCAGCATTACGACATATCACCAACAGTCATGAAAAAATGTTTTAAGGATATATACGGTGATTCAGTGTATTCATATATGAAGCGTTACAGGTTACAGGCAGCACAGAAGCTTCTTAAGGAGAGCAGGCTAACGATTGGTGAGATTGCAGCGGAGATAGGTTATCTTAATCCTAACAAATTCACCTCGGCTTTCAGTGCAGAATATGGAATGACACCGACAGCATACAGAAGGCAAGTCTGATTGGATAGAAAAAAGCCTTTTCAGTAAT
This sequence comes from Evtepia sp., assembly GCA_963597265.1. Classification (GTDB taxonomy): domain Bacteria; phylum Bacillota; class Clostridia; order Lachnospirales; family Lachnospiraceae; genus Lachnospira. Next base: position 16,481 of record CAVBPJ010000044.1, read on the forward strand.
TGTATTTTAATAACAGGATATTTAGAATATGCGTTGCAGTTAGAAAGTGCTAACTGCAACAATTTTTATTTTAAGGAGGATATTTTGTTATGAAAAAGAATTCTGAAATATCCAGAATGTTTCAATATGCCGGGAACAGGCACTGGCTTACGGTTGTGGGAATGATTCTTGCAGGCGTAAGTACTGTGCTTTCTATGGTTCCTTTTGTATGTATCTGGTTTGTTATCAGGGATATGCTTAATGCACTGATGGCAGGTGACATAAGCCTTGCGTCAGGAAGCACAGCATATGCATGGTGGGCAGCCGGCTTTGCTATATTAAGTATTCTGTTATATTTCGCAGCTTTGTGCTGTTCACATCTTGCAGCGTTCAGGACTGCGGCTAATATGAAAAAAACTGCACTGCATCATATTGTAAAACTGCCGTTAGGTTATTTTAACAGCAACGCAAGCGGACGTCTTCGTAAGATAATTGATGATAATGCAGGACTTACTGAGAATTTCCTTGCACATCAGCTTCCAGACCTTACAGGAGCAGTAGTTATGCCTGTTGCAGTTCTTGTACTTATATTTGTATTTGACTGGAGATTAGGAATCTGCTGTTTAGTTCCGCTTGCAATCAGTGTTTTCTTCATGAAACAAATGATGGGCGGGGATAATGCAGGCTTTATGGAAGGTTATATGACAGCACTTGAGAACATGAATAAAGAGGCTGTTGAGTATATCCGTGGTATTCCTGTTGTTAAAGTATTTCAGCAGACAGTTTATTCATTTAAGAATTTTCATGCAGCAATTGAGCAGTATGAAAAATATGCTTCCGGGTATGCAATAAAGTGCCGTGTTCCACTGACTGGCTTTAATGTTGCCTTAAATGGCACATTTATACTGCTTATACCAGTCGCATGTCTGATTCTTGCCGGGGTCAGCAATCAGATGACATATCAGGATGTGCTTCTTGATTTCCTGTTTTACAGCCTTTTCACACCTGTATGCACAACTATGATGAACAGGGTTATGTTTGCAGGCGAGCAGCTGATGGCTGCCAAGAGTGCGGTAACAAGGATTGAGGCAGTATTAAATGAGCAGCCTTTGCCAGAGGCTGAAAATGCTAAGAAGCCGCAGGATTCATCAGTTACATTTGAAAATGTTACTTTCAGATATCCTGATTCTGATGAAAATGTTCTGGAAAATGTTACATTTTCAATTCCACAGGGTAAGACGGTTGCTCTTGTCGGTGCTTCGGGAAGTGGTAAATCTACAGCAGCGAAGCTGATTCCAAGATTCTACGATGCTACACAGGGAAGTGTGTTAGTAGGCGGTGTAAATGTTAAGGATATTGATAAGCATACTCTTATGAATCAGATTGCATTTGTGTTCCAGAATACAAAGCTTTTTAAGGAGTCACTTTTTGAAAATATCCGCGCAGCAAGACCGGACGCAGCTCTTGAGGAGGTGCAGGCTGCCGCTAAAGCTGCACAGTGTGATGAGATTATTGAGCGTCTGCCTGAAGGACTTAACACGGTAGCAGGAGCAGGCGGAACATACCTTTCAGGTGGAGAGAATCAGAGAATTGCACTTGCAAGAGCAATTTTAAAGGATGCACCGATTGTAATACTTGATGAAGCGACAGCATTTGCAGACGCTGAAAATGAACACAAAATGCAGCTTGCTTTCGAGAAGCTGACAAAGGGAAAGACTGTACTTATGATTGCACATCGTCTTTCAACTATACAGAATGCTGATGAGATTCTTGTATTTGACAAGGGCAGGATTATAGAGCGTGGAACTCACGAAAAGCTGATTGCTGCTAACGGAAGATATGCTTCTATGTGGAAAGATTATCAGACTTCTGTTAATTGGAAGGTTGAGAAGGAGGGCAGATAATGAATAAGTATTTTCAGAAAAAATATGCTTTAAGCGAAGCAGGTGCTAAGGACCTTGTAAAGGGTATTATATATTCTGTACTGGCTTACGTAAGTCTTATGCTTCCAGTCGCCCTGCTTGCATGTGTGTTAAATGACCTGCTGACACCATTGCTTACAGGTGGTGAGAATAAGACAAATGTATGGCTGTATGTAATTATTGGTATTGTGGTACTTGTTGTTATATATGTCATGCATTATCTTCAGTACACAGTAACTTATATGGGAACATATCAGGAAAGTGAAAGACGAAGAATAACTCTTGCTGAGAAATTAAGAGTATTACCATTAAGATTTTTCCACGAAAGAGATTTATCAGACCTTACAAGTACTATTATGGGTGACTGCTCAGGATTTGAGCATGCATTTTCACATACTGTTCCACAGTTTTTTGGTTCAATTATATCTACAGCGATTGTGTGCATAGCACTTCTTATATATGACTGGAGAATGGGCCTTGCATTATTGTGGGTTGCGCCTGTTGCATTTGCAATAGTGCTGCTTTCACGCAAGGTTCAGGTTAAGGCAGGAAAGAAGCATATGTATGCAAAGCTTGCTTTAGCTGACGGAATTCAGGAGTGCCTTGAAACTGTATCTGACATTAAAGCATGCAATCAGGAAGAGGAGTACCTTAAGAAGCTTGATAAAAAGATTGATGATGCAGAAAAGGTTCAGATATCTTCCGAGATGGTAACAGGAAGTCTTGTAACAACTGGTCAGATGTTCTTAAGACTTGGACTTGCCTCAGTTATTGTTGTAGGAAATGCTTTGATGATTAACAGCCAGACAACACTGTTTGCTTATATTCTGTTCCTTATTGCAGCTTCAAGACTGTATGATCCGCTTTCAGGAGCGATGGCTAATATGGCAGAGCTTTTTGCGGTTGATTTGCAGGTGAACCGTCTTAAGGAGATTCAGAACTATAAGGAAGAGGATAAGCTTAAGACTTATAATACAGACGGATATGATATCGCATTTGACCATGTAAGCTTTTCTTATGAGCCTGAAAAGCCTGTGTTAAAAGATGTTACATTTACAGCAAAGCAGGGACAGGTTACAGCACTTGTTGGACCATCAGGCGGCGGAAAGAGTACAGTTGCCAACCTTGCAGCAGGCTTCTATGACGCAGATGGCGGTACAATCAGTCTTGGTGGTACAGATATCAAGCCTGTTGACTCTGTTGCAATGATGAAGGATTTCTCGGTAGTATTCCAGAATGTTGTATTATTTAATAATACTGTTATGGAAAATATCAGAATTGGCCGTAAAAATGCGACTGATGAAGAGGTTATGGCAGCAGCAAAAGCAGCACACTGTGATGAATTTATAAGCAGGCTTCCAGAAGGCTATCAGACGGTAATCGGAGAAAATGGTTCTACACTTTCAGGCGGAGAGTGTCAGAGACTTTCTATCGCAAGAGCATTATTAAAGGACGCACCGGTTATTCTGTTGGATGAAGCCACAGCGTCATTGGATGTTGATAACGAAACCCAGATACAGGAGGCAATCTCAAGGCTTATCAAGGGCAAGACAGTTCTCGTTATTGCACACAGAATGAGAACTATTGAGAATGCAGACAAGATAGTTGTTCTTGATGGCGGAGTTGTTGCAGAAAGTGGAACACATGATGAACTCATGAAGAAGAATGGCTTGTATGCAAGACTTGTCAAGCTGCAGACTGAATCTGCAGAGTGGAAGTTGTAAAACGGATTTCAGGGTTTAGATTAAGGGACGGAATAATCCGTCCCTTATTTTGCATTACACTTGCTTTATAAATATAGTTCTGAATATCAGTCTGGCAAGAGGTCCTACGATGATAAGCTGTAAAGGAAGTGCCATTATGAAATTCCTGCAATATGTCACAAGATAATCAGGGATAAAATTGGCAGTGAAGCCGTAACCGTGATATACGCCGAGTATGCTGGCAAATGCAACCTGCCAGATTACTGTGAAAATCTGAATGAAAAAGATTATGAATATTGGTCTGTCTCCGGGCTGGACAACGCGGAATGCACATATCTTGGCAAGATGTCCTGAAACAAAATATGCAAGCAGGGCAATGATGATATATTCTATCCACATTCCTTTTAGTGCAATTAAAAATGTTGTGTTGGTGAAATTCCCAGTTGCGAGCACTGTGTTATACAGAGTCATAACATAGACCATCATCCACGCAGTAATAGCTGTAAAAAATATTGATTCTCCTTTTGTTCTAGGCATTGATTTTCCTCCATTCCGATAACAAAAAAAGACAACAAATACGCCCGTCCGTCTGACATTGGATAGGCGACATTTATTGTCTTTTA
>CAVBPJ010000044.1:20717-23358 GCA_963597265.1 Evtepia sp.
GCATTTTAACAGAAAAATAAAATAATAGTCAAGTATGAAATTTATTAGTGACTTATTAATTTGTTACGGTATTCCAAAACATTTGCATAAACATTAGTATGATTGCAGAAAAAATATTTTATATTAATGGAGGCAATTATAATGTTAAATGAATCAGTTATTAATGTGTTAAAGAATGGAATGTGGGATCTTGCTACATGTTCAGATGGAGAGCCAAATGTTGTGCCAGTTGCGTTCAAAGATGTGACAGCAGATGGAAAGCTTATTGTTGGAGATGTTTTTCTTGAAACAACATTAGACAACATAAAGAAGAATAGCGGCAGAATAGCTGTTTCAGCATATGATGCACAGAATCTTGAAGGATATCAGATTAAGGGTGTTGCCGAATATGTTACAGAAGGTGAACTCGTAGATACATTCAAGGCAATGGTTGAGAAAATGTTTAACGGTGCAGCAACTGCTAAGGGAGCACTTGTTATTTCGCCTGAAAAGGTTATTGTTACGACACCGGGAGCTGATAATAAGAAAGAAATTTAATAAAAAATGTATTGTTTAAGCGGCATCGGGGGTTTCTGAATCAGGGACTCAGATGCCGTTTTTTAGTTGAAAGTTAGTGGTGTGGGGAGTAATATAGGGTATATTTTCAATGTGGAGGTGTATCGTTATGATTATCAAAGATGAAAATATAGACGGTGGCAAAGCATTTGACTGGGGAAGAGTTTCAGATGAGTATGCAAAATACAGGGACATATATCCGCAGGAATTCTATCAGAAGATAATTGACAGAGGCTTGTGTGTTGAGGGGCAGAGGATTCTTGATATTGGTACAGGTACAGGTGTTATACCAAGAAATATGTACAGATACGGAGGCAGATGGACGGGAACTGATATATCAGCAGAGCAGATTGAGCAGGCAAAAAGGTTATCTGTTGGTATGGATATAGATTATCAGGCAGTTGCAACAGAGAATATAGATTTTCCAGATGAAACATTTGATGTTATAACAGCATGTCAGTGTTTCTGGTATTTCAAGCATGAACAGGTTATGCCTGAGTTGTACCGCATGTTAAAGAAGAATGGAAAAATTCTTGTATTGTATATGGCATGGCTTCCATATGAAGATAAGATTGCCGGAGAGAGTGAGAAGCTCGTCTTGAAATACAGCCCTGACTGGAGCGGCGCAGGAGAGACAATTCACCCGATTGTAATTCCAGACTGTTATAAAGAGAAGTTTGATATTGTGTATCACGAAGAATATCCATTGAAGGTACATTTTACAAGAGAATCCTGGAACGGAAGAATGAAGGCGTGCAGAGGTGTAGGAGCATCACTTAATGGTGAAGAACTTAAGTCGTGGGAGATGGAACATAAGAAACTGCTTGCTGAGATAGCACCAGAGGAGTTTGATGTGTTGCATTATGCAGCAATGGTTGGATTGAAAAAATCGGACATTTGAAAGGAGAAACATTATGGAAATTCAGAATGTAACAATTGAAGACGCAGAGGAGCTTCTTGAAATATATGCACCATATGTTAAGGATACAGCAATAACATTTGAATATGAGGTGCCTTCTGTAGAAGAATTCAGACAAAGAATCGTGAATATTTCAGACAGATATCCATATATCAAGGCAGTAGATAACGGACAGATTGTCGGTTATGCATATGCTGGTTGTTTTAAGGACAGACGAGCATATGACTGGTCTGTTGAGACTACTATTTATGTACGACAGGATTGCAAGAGAATGGGAATTGGCAGACTTCTATATGACAGACTTGAAAAGGAACTTAAGAGTATGGGAATACTTAATATGAATGCATGTATTGCATGCCCTGTACAGGAAAGTAAGTATCTTAATGACGACAGCATACGATTCCACAGCAGGTTAGGCTTTTCTGAGGTTGGTCGTTTTCATGACAGTGGATATAAGTTTAACCAGTGGTTCGATATGGTGTGGATGGAAAAAATGATTGGGGAGCATGACTCAGAACCAGTGGAAGTCAAGTGGAGAAAGCCTGACACTGATAAATAGATTTTATTTGTTGAGCTGTTCTATAAGAAAATCTATATCTGTTGAATATTGTGGCTTAATTCCTTCACTATATAAGTCAAGATAACGCTGACATTCAGTAACAATTTGTTTGCTGTTTTTATCAATAATGTTTTTGATTAATGTTGCGAAAATGTTTCCGTCAGTACGGTAGCGGACAAGATATTTCTTTGAAACAGGGAACATTTTTATGTAATGTAAACCATGACGATTTTTTGGCTTTGTTTGTGGACGGGGTGGCAATGCAAAATATTGATTTTTTGGAGCAGAAGCAGGGATGTTGGAGCGAATAGGAACAGCAAAATCATAATCAGTATTTTTGTATTTTAAACGGATTACAAGTACATATGGTCTGGTGCTTTTTTGCAGCACTTCAGAATCACCGCTGTATTTTAGTAAAAGTGAGTTATTTATCGAAACAAGTTTCATATTTTTCCTTTCTAATAAAGAAGAGCTTGCCTTTTGGCAAGCTCCTCATACAAGTAAGCGATATTCTACGCTTTACAGCACCCCGTCGCTTGCGGAGGTTAAACATACACGTTCATCATATTCTAGCCGTGATGACCGACGAGCTATTGGCTCATTTATAG
>CAVBPJ010000045.1:0-23200 GCA_963597265.1 Evtepia sp.
ATTGTGGACTCCTTATGTCTGTGAAATTTTCGTCTCTTATGAATACAATTATATCATAGTTTATATTACGATTATGAACAATTTATGACTTACATGTAAATATTTATAAGCAAAATATAGTTTTTTTACCTTAAATGCTGTAAACTTATAGGGTATGAAAAGATTGTTTTTAGTTTTTGGAGGTCTTTCGTGAATAAGAAATCTTTATCCACTTTGGAATTTTATAAAATAACCGACCAGCTTGTTTCATATGCATGCTGTGACGGTGCTAAGAAAATACTTCGCAACTTAAAGCCAATGACTGATATAACAGACATCAACTTACGTCTCGATGAGACTAATGATGCACTTTCAAGAATTTTTCAGAAAGGTTCTGTTGATTTCAGCCAGACTAAGGATATACGCGCTTCAGTGGCAAGACTTAAGGTTGGAAGCTCCCTTAATATATCAGAACTTCTTAATATAAGTGCCATTCTTTCATGCGCCAAGCATGTTAAAGATTACTATGAGCATCGTGAGGATTCTATATCTGGCATGCTTGATAATCTTGCAACTGTTGACGCTCTCAATTCTCAGATTAAGAAATGTATTATCTCTGAAGATGAGATAAGTGATGACGCAAGTGCCAACTTAAGAAGTATTAGAAGAAGCAAGGCTATTGCTAATGACAGAATTCATTCTGAACTTAACAAGCTTCTTAATTCGCCTACTTACAGAACTTATCTTCAGGATTATGTTATTACTACAAGACAGGGACGCTACTGTCTTCCTGTCAAAGCTGAATATAAGTCAGCATTTCCGGGTATGATTCATGACCAGTCTTCTACCGGTTCTACTCTCTTTATTGAGCCTGCAGCAGTTGTAAAGCTTAATAATGATATCCGTGAGTTAGAGCTTAAGGAAGCCGCTGAGATTGAAGTTATTCTTGCTGACTTAAGTGCGAAAGCTGGAGAACACACTGAAGAACTTCTGTGTGATTATGAGATACTTGTCGAACTCGACTGTATATTTGCAAAGGCACAGCTTGCAAGACATATGCACGCAAGCCGTCCGGTCATGAATACATCAGGAATTATCAATATTAAGAAGGGACGCCACCCTCTTATTGAGCCTCACAATGTAGTTCCTATTGATATCTATCTGGGAACAGATTTTAAGCTTCTTATCATCACTGGTCCTAATACCGGTGGTAAGACTGTTTCATTAAAGACTGTAGGACTTCTTACACTTATGGCTCAGTCAGGTTTATTTATTCCTGCCCTTGACCACTCTGATATTGCCGTATTCAAGAACATTTATGCTGATATCGGTGATGAACAGAGCATTGAACAGAGTTTAAGTACATTTTCATCACACATGACTAACACTGTTAAGATTCTTAAAGAAGCTGATGAGAACTGTCTTGTACTCTTTGATGAGATTGGTGCGGGAACTGACCCGACAGAAGGCGCGGCTCTTGCCATCGCAATTCTTAACGACCTTAAGATGCGTGGTGTCACAACAATGGCAACAACCCATTACAGTGAAATCAAGCTTTATGCACTTTCTACTGACGGTGTCGAGAATGCAAGCTGTGAATTTGACGTTGAATCTCTACGTCCTACTTACAGACTGCTTATAGGTATTCCGGGAAAGAGTAACGCATTTGCAATTTCTAAGAAGCTCGGACTTCCTGACTATATTCTGTCTGACGCATCAGAAAGACTTAACGCGGAAGATGTGCATTTTGAAGATATCGTATCTGACCTTGAGCATGCGAGAATCTCTCTTGAGAAGGAACAGGCTGAGGTTGAAAGCTACAAGGCTGAGATTGCTTCTCTTAAAGAAAAGCTTCAGGCTAAGAACGAAAGACTTGACGAGAGAACTGACAACATTATCCGTAAAGCCAATGAACAGGCTGTTGCCATCTTAAGAGATGCCAAGGACTTCGCAGATGAGACTATCAAAGCCATGAACAAGCACGGTATGACGGTTGCAGAACTTGAAAAGCACCGTACTGCTGTCCGTGAGAAGATGAACAAGAATCAGGCTAAGTTAAAGGTAGAGCCTGCTAAAGTCAAAGCACACAAGGCTCACGATATATCTGAATTTAAGACAGGCATGCATGTAAGAGTTCTTACTATGAATGTTATCGGTACTGTTTCTGCAATTCACCCTGCCAAGAAGCAGGTTACTGTTCAGGTAGGTGCTTTAAGCACTAAGATTGACATTAAGAATCTTGAGATTCTTTCAGGATATAAAGAGCCTAAGGAAGCTCCATCCAAGGCTGCCGGCGGTTCCGGTAAGATTAAGATGAGCAAGTCAGCTGGAATATCAACTGAGATTAATCTTCTCGGCTGCACAGTGGACGAGGCTGTTGCCCGCCTTGACAAATATCTTGATGACGCTTACATTGCCAAGATTCCGCAGGTGCGTATCGTTCACGGTAAAGGAACCGGTGCATTAAGAAACGGTGTAACCGCTTATCTTCGCGGTGTTCCATATATCAAGAGCTTCCGCCTCGGCGAAATCGGCGAGGGCGATGCCGGTGTAACTATTGTTGATTTCAAATAATTATTATTGGGGGATATTATTATGGCATCTAAACAGCGAATACTTATCGTAGATGATGATGAAAATATTGCAGAGCTTATATCTCTGTATCTTACTAAGGAATGTTACGAAACTAAGATTGTGTATGATGGAGAAAGCGCACTGTCTGAGCTTCCTGTATTCAAGCCTAATCTCGTCCTGTTAGACCTTATGCTTCCTGGCATTGACGGCTATCAGGTGTGCCGTGAGATAAGAAAGAACAACAACGTTCCTATAATTATGCTCTCTGCCAAGGGCGAAACATTTGACAAGGTATTAGGTCTTGAGCTTGGTGCTGACGACTATATTATCAAGCCTTTCGAGACTAAAGAGATGGTTGCCCGCGTAAAGGCTGTGCTTAGAAGATACCACATGCCTCAGAGTATCGGTGTTGATTCTTCTAATGCCAAATGCGTCAACTACCCTGACCTCTCTATCAACCTTGACAATTATTCTGTTAATTATATGGGTAAGAATGTGGAGATGCCGCCTAAAGAACTTGAACTGTTGTATTTCTTGGCTTCTGCTCCTAACCAGGTGTTCACAAGAGAACAGCTTCTTGACAATATCTGGGGATATGAATACATCGGTGATACAAGAACCGTTGATGTACACATTAAGAGAATCCGTGAGAAAATCAAGGATCACGCCCACTGGAATATCGAGACAGTATGGGGAATTGGTTACAAGTTCGTAACTAAGTAAAGTGATGGAGGATAACTAACATTGAAAGGATTCAGTACACTCAGCAAACACATTTTCATATATATAGCTATATGTATAATCAGCTTTATTCTTGTATCAACGGTATGCTACAAAGTAGATTATAAGCGCGTATATAATTATTACTCTGGCAGGCTGTATCTGCAGGCCAATGAGATAGCTAATGAATATGCTCTTGAATACCTCGGAGAATCGAAGCTAAGACGAATAGAACTTGAGATGAAATCTCTGTCAACATTCAATGACACAAGAATCATGTTCATCACACCTTCCGGTGATGTCATCCTTGATACTAACGACAGCACCACTGATAAGAGTAATGAGGACAGGGTTTTATTCACTGTTGATGATTTTGATTATGGAGACCTGAAAGGAAAGCATGATATCCTGTGGGATTTTTATGGTTTGTTTTCCGAACCGACATTAAGTGTGTTCTCGCCTATTTCCAATTCATTTGAAATCAAGGGCTATGTTGTGATTAATATACCGGAATCTGCCATTGTAGACCGCGTATATAACACATTTAACACGAACTATCTTACTCTTATAATTGTACTTATTCTGTCGGCTGCATTCCTTGCTCTGTATTTCTTTCAGGTTCACAGACCTATTAAAGAAATCACCAAAGCAACCAATGAATACAGTAAAGGTAATCTCTCCTACCATATTAAGCCTATGCTTAATGATGAAATCGGAAGGCTTGGAATGTCTCTTGATTACATGGCTTCACAGCTTAATGAATCAGATAAGTTCCAGCAGAAGTTTCTGTCCAATATATCGCATGATTTCAGGTCACCGCTTACTTCTATTAAAGGTTATCTGGAAGCCATTCAGGATGGTACTATTCCACCAGAGATGCTTGATAAATATATCGGCATAATGCTTTTTGAGACAGAAAGACTTACCAAGCTGACAAGTAATATTCTTACTCTTAACGAACTTGACCCTAAGTCTGTAAGACTTGATATATCAACATTTGACCTTAACTCAATAATAAGACATACTGTTGAAACATTTGAAGGAACCTGCAAGAAGAAGGGTATCAAGTTTAATATCACTTATGCTAACAGCGTACAGAATGTTAAAGCGGACAAGGGCAGAATCCAACAGGTTATATACAACCTCATAGACAATGCTATTAAGTTCAGCAAAGAAAATTCTTACATATACATAACTGTCAAGGAAAAAGGCGAGAAGGCTCAGATATCTATTAAAGATACCGGCTGCGGAATTGCGAAAGAAGACATTGATAAAATCTGGGACAGATTCTACAAATCAGATTCTTCACGAGGCCGTGACAAGAAAGGCTCAGGACTTGGTCTTTCAATAACCAAGGAAGTTATTCAGGCACATGGTGAGAATATTGATGTTGTAAGTACTGTCGGTGTCGGTACAGAATTCATATTCACACTTGAACTTGCAAAATAAAAACACACGGACATGCGTAATTGTATGTCCGTGTGTTTTATTATACTTAATTATTCTTTCCAGTTAAGTCTGTGAAGATGTCCCTCGCAGTTCATATGCGAGAAATTGTGCTGGCGGAGTGCTTCGTAAAGCACAATTGCCACTGAATTAGAAAGATTAAGTGACCTTATATCTCCTATCATAGGGATTCTGATACATGTATCTTCATTATCAACAAGTATCTCCTCTGGAATTCCTGCACTTTCCTTTCCGAACATTATATAACAGTCTTCTTCGTAATTGACCTCTGTATATGTCTTGTGTGCCTTGGTTGTAGCCATATATATCTTGGCACCCGGATTCTTTGCAAGGAAGTCATTATAATCATCATACTCAGTAACATCAAGCTTATCCCAGTAATCAAGACCGGCTCTCTTTAACATCTTATCGTTAATCTGGAAACCTAATGGTCCTATAAGATGCAGTCTTACGCCTGTTGCCACACATGTTCTTCCTATATTACCTGTATTAGCCGGCATCTCCGGCTCATGTAAAACTATATTCAACATATCTGATTCCTATTTCAGTGTACTGATAAACCTTTCTATTCTTTCGAGTCCCTGCTTAAGATTATCTATAGAATATGCATAAGATATTCTTAAGAAGCCTTCACCACAGTCACCAAATGCAGTTCCCGGAACTACAGCAAGCTTCTGCTCTCTTAACAGTCTGTTAGCAAATTCATCCGAAGACAATCCAAACTTCTTAATTGAAGGGAATACATAGAACGCGCCAAACGGTTCAAAGCAATCAAGTCCCATCTCCTTAAATGCGTGCATAAGATATCTTCTTCTCTGGTCATATGCAGCAACCATCTTATTAACTTCCATATCGCAATTCCTAAGTGCCTCTACAGCAGCAAACTGGCTGTTAGTAGGCGCACACATAATTGCAAACTGATGCAGCTTAGTCATCTGGCTTATAATTTCCTTAGGACCGCATGCATATCCAAGTCTCCAGCCTGTCATTGCAAATGCTTTCGAGAAACCATTAATAACAATAGTTCTCTCCTTCATTCCCGGAAGACTTCCTATTGAGCAATGCTCTCCCTTATATGTAAGTGCTGAATATATCTCATCTGATATAACATATATATCCTTCTCAATTATAACTGGTACAAGCTCTTCAAGCTCTTCCTTAGTCATAATAGCTCCTGTAGGATTATTAGGGAATGGCATAACAAGAACCTTGGTTTTATCTGTTATGCTTGCAAGAAGCTCTTCCTTAGTAAGCTTGAATTCATTCTCTTCCTTTAACTCAATAATTACAGGCTTGGCGTCAGCCATAATTGCACATGGAAGATATGATACATAACTTGGCTGTGGAATAAGAACCTCATCGCCAGGGTCACACATACATCTTAAAGCAACATCTATCGCTTCACTTCCACCTACTGTAACAAGTACTTCTTTCATAGGATCATAGTGAAGGTCCATCTTTCTTGCAAGATAATTGCATATCTCTTCTCTTAATTCCTTAAGACCTGCATTAGATGTATAAAATGTTCTTCCTTTCTCAAGGGCATATATTCCCTCTTCTCTTACGTTCCATGGAGTATCAAAATCAGGTTCACCTACTCCTAACGAAATTGCATCAGGCATCTCGCTTACAATATCAAAGAACTTTCTTATTCCTGATGGCTCTATGCCTGTTATTTTCTGTGATAATGGGTTTCTCATGGTGTAATCAGCATCCTTTCGTCTTTAGCCTCGTCCTCTATTATTGTTCCATAGTCCTTATACTTCTTAAGCACAAAATGTGTTGATGTACTAAGAACTGAATCTAATGGTGCGAGTTTCGCCGCGACGAACTGTGCCACTGACTTCATTGTCTTGCCTTCTATAATAACTGTAAAATCAAAACCACCTGACATAAGATAAACAGATGTTACCTCATCGTACTTGTAGAGACGTTCTGCTATACTGTCAAAACCTAAACCTCTCTGAGGTGTAACCTTTACCTCAATAAGAGCTGTAACTTTCTCCTCGCTTGTCTTATCCCAGTTAATGACCGCATTATATCCGCAGATAATATGTTCTTTTTCCATATCCGCGATTTCATTGGCAACCTCTGCTTCAGAATATCCAAGCATAATAGCCATCTCCTTAAGGTCTATCCTTCCATTCTTTTCAAGAATATCAAGAATCTTCTCTCTCATAACGCAATCCTCCCACTAATTATATGAATCTGTATATCTCATCCTGTTCAGGAAGACCTAAGAATCTGTCCTCCTCAGTATTGTGAATAATTCTGTTATTGCTATCTGTAACTTTACCAATAACCGCAGCCTCGATTCCATTCTGCTGCATTGTATTAACTATATCACATCCATTTTCACATGTCATTAACAAACATCCCATAGAATCCAATATATATGGATTAACATTGAATAATTCGCATATTTCAATAATCTCCTGTTTAACAGGAATGTTCCTTAAGTCAACCTCAAGACCTACGCCTGAATACTCCGCCATGTCCCATAACGCGGCAAATATACCACCTTCCGAAACATCATGCATAGCGCCTTCTATGCCTTCATTAACGAATACTGCTGCTTCCCTGGCTACCAGCAGTTCTTTATCATCTGTAAGAGCCTTATCAATGATATCTTCTGTATACACTTTCAGGATATCTTCTTTTCTTGCAGATATAATATCCCTTATTCCACTCATTCCTATATGCTTGGTAACTACTATATCCTGACCTGCAGCCGCCTTTCTCTGTTTACATACTTCATGTCCTATCGCAGTTACAGATACAACCGGATGATTGACGTTGCTGCTCACAGTTGTATGCCCTCCGGCAATACCTGCTCCTACAACACAACTCTGTCTGTCAAGCTCCTTAATTATCTCTTTGAGACGGATTTCTCTTGATTTCTCATCAAGAATAATAGTATTCATAATGCTGTCAGTAACACCGCCTGCTGCACTGATATTGTTGGCAGCCCTGTACACCGCCCATTCTCCTGTTGCAGTCGCTGCCAGTACATTACCCCCGTTAATTATATGCGCAGCATCCTGTCCATATGATGGCTTTACTGTATTGCCTCTCTTACCAAGTAATTTGAACACCGACCTGCCTAATATTGTATCAGATACTTTTCCTGTTTTCATAATATGTATAACCTCTTTATCAAATTATATTAAGGTATAAGATAGACAACCATAGGAACAACCATTGCTGCTATAAGTATCATTATTAATATTCCTGTGAACCATCTTTTAGTTTTCTTATTATTAAAATTAATCATAACTACCTCCAACAAAATATCAGATTTAATTAATTATAGCACAGTACGGATTATTTTCCATACTGTGCTATTATTGTATCTATCTGCCTTGAAGCCATGCTTTTAGTCATCTCTTCAATTGGAATCTCAAGATTGATATTATGCTTCTGTACAAGTGCCGCAAGATATCTTCTCTGTGGAGGAGTTATTGGTGTATCTTTCTTCACTGTATATACAAGCTTCATTGTATGGTTAAATCCATCATCATCGGGCTTTAACTTTTCCAGCCTGCCATACAGCATACTTGCACTTACTGCATCATCATATGCCCTGTGTGACCTGCCCGGGTCGATACCAAAATACTCACATAAGAAGGACAGATTCTTATGCTCTGCCTCTGGAAGAAGCCTTCTTGATATCTTTAATGTATCAATTCCGTCATCGTTAATAGTAAGCCCGTTATTAACAGCCGCCTTCTTAAGAAAACTGAAATCAAATATAACATTATGTCCCAGTATTGGCCAGTCCCCTATAAATCCTGTTATATCCCCTATAATATCCTCTATGCGGGGTTTGCCAGCCAAATCCTCATTATGTATTCCGGTAAGTCCGGTTATACGCTCACTTATGCTTATACCCGGATATACCAGTGTAGAATACTTCTCTGTTATACAGCCGTCCTCGACTCTTGCCATTCCAACTTCTATAATTCTGTCTACAGCCGGATTAAGACCTGTGGTCTCAATATCCAGCGCAACATACCTGTTAATCATTACTTTCTCTCTTTCAGGAATACTCTTCCAATATAATCTCCTATTATGGCAAGGAAATTAGCATCGTTCTCTGCCCATTTCTTATCAAGCTTGTATCTTCCATAAGCTATGATATTATTATTCCTCTTAATATCTCCACCAATTATGTACTGGATAGACTGGATTATTCCATATTCTGAATAAGTCTTATACATAGCCGGTGCTTTAGTCTCAAAGAAATTAATATTGTCTATTACAAATATACCATCTTCCCTGAAGTTAGGAATATAATTATCTTTCTTGAAGAAGCTTCCATCATCATCTGACATACGTTCATCTCCGTACAGAATATAATTCTTCATCTCTGCACGGTCATATATAACAATTGTATCAATATTGAATGCCACTGCAACAATATCTAACAATTCATTGCGTCTTTCAGCATCTGCATCTCTGTATTCTCTGATAATAGTATTAACCACGTCCATCTTATGGTACTTGTAGAGTACTTTCTCATTAAGATCTGCAATTCTTCCCTTGCCGTATACATAATCCCTATGTATATCCTCATGATATATAATGTATCTGTCTTTACCTTTTTCCTTGGCAAGATATAATACTTTATCTGCTATCTTGAACAATTCATCATAATTATCTGCATCAGCCGGATAAGTTGCTGAACCGATAGAACATGTTATCTTGATATTACGGGAATCATCATGATAAAGCCACTTGATGTTATTACGGACAGTCCTTAAGACATTTCTTATGCCCTCGTCATCATTAAGACCTTCCATGACAATAAACATCTCATCGCCGCCTATACGTCCACACAGACCTTTGCTTCCAACAACATCCCTTAAGATATCTGCAACTTTGTAAAGCACCTCATCACCAAACATATGACCATATGTATCATTGACAGTCTTAAAATCATCCACATCAATAATAGCTATTGTCACATTATGACCTGGCTTGGAATCTATAAGCTTTCTTACATAATCTGTTATTGCACGCTTATTAAGAAGATCTGTTCCCGGATCTTTCATATCAGATATAACACTAAGCTCTTCAACCACATGATTATCAGAACTCTCTAATATAGTAATAGTTCCAATAACAACCTTATCACCAGCATTATTAACAATAGTCTTACCTCTTGCAAGGCATCTGTCGAGTCTTCCTACATTGTTAAGTACATTGACTGTAAGCTCTCTCTTAAAGAACTTCTCACCATTAACAAGTGCTGTAATAAATGCTTCAAGCTCCTGTACTGCCTGTGTATCAAGTGCATCAGTATTAATCTTGTCATCCTTCCAATGTTCTATTGAACCTTCATAAAATGACATCATCTGCTGGCCATCTGAAATCATGAAAATATTAAAGTCATCTTTAAGTATATCATATGAGAAAAGGACGTTCTCACACATTCCAAGATAACTTGAATATCTGTCCATTCTGGCATTAAGATTATCTATCTGTGATGTTATTGATGCAGTATCAATGATACTTACTTTATACAGATGTCCTCTCGTCTCAGATACGCCGCCATCTATAATTCTTGTAAGCATCCAATGATATTCACCTGTCTGGTATAACATTCTTACGACAATGTATTTACTTACTTCACTACAATCTCTGATAGCATCCGTAAATCTGCTGACATCATCAGGGTGTATATATCTTGTATATATGAGGATGGCGTTATTACCTGAAATAACTTCGAAATTTTCATCCATTGTTACAATCGTCATTGTCTCATCAATAAGAAGGTCTGAACTGCCAACCTCTGCTCTAATCAAATCTACCATAATGTAAACCCCTGTCTTGTAATTAATAGTGTCCTCTCCCTATTTTACCTTGACTCCTCAGGATGCTGCTTTATATAAGCTTCATACAGGTCAGGTCTGAATTTCTTAGTTCTCTCTAAAGACTTCTCATGTCTCCATTTCTCAATGTTAGCATGATGTCCCGATAAAAGTACTTCTGGAACAGCTTTTCCATTATAATCTGCCGGTCTTGTATATTGCGGATACTCTAGCAGACCATCTGAAAAGCTCTCTGTTTCAGCAGATTCCTCATTATTAAGAACTCCCGGTACAAGTCTTGAAACTGTATCAATAACGACCATCGCTGGTAATTCTCCACCAGTAAGAACATAATCTCCTATAGATACATAATCTGTAACTATATTCTCCAATGCCCTTTCATCAATTCCTTCATAATGTCCGCACAGAATAACAAGGTTGTCTTCCTGTGCCAATTCCTCTGCCATACTCTGTGTAAATGTATAGCCCTGTGGGGTCATATATATAACCCTTGGTCTTTTCCCAATACTTCTGACAATATCCTCATAGCAGTCGCATACAGGAGCAGCTCTCATAACCATTCCTGCACCGCCGCCATAAGGATAATCATCTACCTTTAAATGCTTATCATTAGAATAGTCCCTGATATCATGCGCGGTAACAGACATAACCCCGGCTTTGATTGCCCTTCCGGTTATACTCGTATTAAGTCCGTCTGTTATCATATCAGGAAACAAAGTCATAACATGAAAATTCATTACTTCACTCCTGCAATTCCATTAAGCATAAATGCATAATAGCCACTCTTAAGATTATATCCACTGTCTGTATAAGAAGATCCGAAATATCCTGAACCATCCTTAAATACAGTTGCCACATCGATATATGTTATGCCAAGTGTTGATGCATTCTCTGAGAACATGCCATTAAGTGAATCAATATTAGTCTGTTTTACCTTACTTGAAGATTCAAATCTCTGACTTATTGGAAGTACTGAAAGAACATAAACATTAGCTGATGGAAGAGCACTCTTCACAGCTTCTATAAATTCTTTCTCGTACTTATATATATCCTCTACTGATCTGCTTCCATAATTAAGGTCGTTAATACCAACCATAATATAAACAGAATCAGGAGACTGGGATACAATATTATCAAGATATCCTGTAAGCTTATCACTTGTCATTGAGTTAGATGATATAACCTGTGAATCTGCCACAAATCCAAACTGCGAAATTCCGCTTACTACGAAATCTCCAATAAATACTGACTTACTGTAAGCAGCTGAAGATGTGTAATCCTCACTCTGTGGTGTTCCTGAAACTGCTAAGCTTCTTCCAGAGCCAGCCTGAGTTGTCTGCTGTGTGGCATCCTGTGAAGAATCATTAGTTCCCTGTGTCTCATCCTGTGCATCCTGACTGCTTTCCTGCTGTACAGGAGCTGTAGTTGTCTTATTGTTATCATTCTTATTACTGTTCTTACCACTGCAGCTCTTAAGTACAACTGCAAATATAATAACTGCAACTACCAGTATTATTAATCCAATAACATAATTTCTATATCTGTTCCACATTCTTTTCTTGCGGTTAAGACTTATCTTTGGTCTATCATTATTAGAATTATATGATTCCATTAAAATATTCCTTTCTTTTTCGACGCTGTCTTATTGCATTATAACATTAGTCAATCACATGTGCAAATACAACATAAACAACATCTTTACCATTGCATCTTATGAAGAACCACTGCTGATGTCTTCCTTAAACCTATGTCCAGCCAGCCATTCTGAAGATGGTATCCAAGCCTGTCAGTACTGTATCCTCCTTCAAATGTAACCATGAGCTGTTCTACATCATCATCAAAACCAAGTCCGACTTCCCACGCAGGAATTCTCGCTCTTACCTCGTCCTCATTATTATTAACAATAATAATGGCTGCGTCATCCTTCGTAAAACGTCCATATGCAATAACATTATAGGCTGAATACAATGATTTATATGAACCGGTTCTTAAAACCTCGTTCTCTTTATGCATCCTTATTACTGCCTTATGGAAATCAATAAGCTCCTTATCCTCATGACCCCATGGATAAGTTCTTCTGTTATCAGGGTCTGTGAAGCCGCATACCCCTGCTTCATCTCCATAATACACTGTAGGTGCGCCAGGCCATGTCATCTGGATAACAACAGCCTCCTTGAATACTGATTTATTAACATTATTATTGGCAGCCTCTGGTCCAAGTGTATTAGTTCTTCCTACAGTTCTGTTAGTTCTTGTCAGGAATCTTGAATGATCATGGTTAGACAGCTCATTCATAGATATTGCTGTGCTCTGTCCACCCATTCTTGCCATATTATGATGCATTGCCCCAAAGAAATAATCCGGATTACCGAATTTATCAGGTCTTGCCTCATCACTATGCTTCTCCATACCTGTAAGAAACCATGTTATAGGTTCCATAAAAGCATCGTAATTCATTACAGTATCCCATTCATCGCCCTGTAACCAGCTATATGGGTCTCCATAATGTTCTGCAAGAATAACAGCCTCTGGGTTAGCCTTCTTTACTTCCTCACGGAATCTCTTCCAGAAATAATGATTATACTCAGGACTGTATCCAAGATCAGCAGCCACATCAAGTCTCCATCCATCTACATTATAAGGTGCTGATACCCATTTTCTTCCAATAGAAAGAATATACTCCTCAAGTTCCTTAGACCCCTCATAATTAAGCTTAGGAAGAGTATCATGTCCCCACCAGCCATCATATGAATTATTATCCGGCCACTGGTTCGAGAAAAACTTGAAGAAATTATGATAAGGGCTCTCATACTTCTCGTATGCACCCGGCTCATACTCATCAGCACTGTCTCTGTAAATGTGTTCTTTATCCATCCATTTATTAAAGGAACCACAATGATTAAATACACCATCTATGATAACCTTCATACCTCTTGAATGGATTTCCTGTACTACTCTGGCAAAGAACTCATTACTTGCCTCAAGATTAGCTTTTCTTGTAACTCTGTTAATATATCTTGTAGCATGTGTATTATCATTGTCTCCGGGTCTTAAAAGCTCTCCCTCGTCCTCGACAATCTTTCCAAAATGCGGATCAATATAATCATAATCCTGTATATCATACTTATGATTAGATGGGGATACAAACAAAGGATTAAAATATATGACTTCAACGCCTAAATCCTGTAAATAATCAAGCTTATCAAGTACACCCTGCAGGTCGCCTCCATAAAACTCTCTTATTCCCATCTGCGCAGGATACTTATTCCAGTCCTTAACCTGACAGACATGCTCCCCTATATAGTTATATTCATCATCAAGCACATCATTACTCTTATCGCCATTATAGAATCTGTCAACAAATATCTGGTACATAACTGCACCTTTTGCCCACTCTGGTGTCTTGAATCCTGGTGTAATCTGGAAATTATAATATTCGTTAAGGTCCTTAATTGCTCCAATCTGGTTGTAAAAACACACCGTTCTGCCAAGCTCAACGCGGAAATAATAATACATCTTTTCTGTTCCCACATTAATCTTAGCTTCATAGTAATCAAACATACTCTCGCTTCTGACTCTTGTCATAATATGCTCGACATTATCAACAACAAGATATGCTTTATCTACATTATATCTGCCAGTACGCAGTCGTATCGTTACTTCATCTCCAGGCATTGGCTCTGCCGGGCTTCTGTAATCATTAGTAACATCCGAAAACAACGCTCTTGGATGTAGCGTCGGCCTTGCACTGCATGTATAAAAAATACGTTTTTCCCAGGCAGCTAAGTTTCCCATTTCCTCGGTTATTCTCATAGAGAAACCTCCTTAGCATATACTATTCTGATTTTATATCTAAAAGTACAATTTAGCAAGCAAAAAGGCTTTTATGGGTAGCAAAAAAGGCAGCCATGGGGTGACTGCCTTTTTCAGAGAAGGTATTTCTTTTCGATAAGCATTACTGCTTTATCTATAATGTATTGGGGGTTTTTACATTAATTATAATATCTTATTTCCCTCAATAAGTGTTCACAAACATCACTAAATTTATTCAAAAAATTTGTGCATATTTACTAGATGATTGTTGTTCCCATAATACTATCATCATCTGAACTGTTTCCATTATCAAAAAGTGCTTCAAATTCTTCTCTTGTAACTTTCTCTTTCTCAAGAAGAAGCTGTGAGCTCTTCTCTAAAACATCCATATGATCAGAGATTATCTTCTTAGCCTGTGCGTAACAGTCATCAATAATCTTCTTAACTTCTTCATCTATGGCTGTAGCAATATCTTCGCCATATGGTCTTGTATGTGCAAGGTCTCTTCCGATGAATACCTCATCCTCATCACTGCTTGCATAATTAATAAGACCCAGTCTGTCAGAGAATCCGTACTTGGTAACCATATCTCTTGCTGTTGCTGTTGCCTGCTTGATATCCTGTGATGCACCTGTTGTGATATCATCAAATATAAGCTCCTCTGCAACTCGTCCGCCAAGGCTTACAATAATATTCTGTAACATCTTACCCTTGGTATTGAACATCTCATCCTTCTCAGGAAGTGGCATTGTGTAACCTGCTGCTCCCATTCCTGTAGGAATAATAGAGATAGTGTGTACCGGTCCGACATCAGGAAGTACATGGAAAAGAATTGCATGACCTGATTCATGGTATGCTGTAATCTTCTTTTCTTTCTCTGATATAATCTTGCTTCTCTTCTCAACACCAATTCCAACCTTGACAAATGCGTAGTTGACATCAGCGTTAGTAATGAATTTTCTCTTGCTCTTGGCTGCATTAATAGCAGCTTCATTAAGAATATTCTCAAGATCTGCTCCTGTAAAACCTGCAGTAGTTCTTGCAAGGCTCTCAAGATCAACATCATCACCTAATGGCTTCTTGGCTGCATGAACATTAAGAATCTCCAGACGGCCTCTTACATCAGGTCTTCCTACTACTACCTTTCTGTCAAAACGTCCTGGTCTTAATATAGCAGGGTCAAGAATATCAACTCTGTTAGTAGCTGCCATGACGATAATTCCTTCATTAACTCCGAAACCATCCATCTCTACAAGCATCTGGTTAAGAGTCTGCTCTCTTTCATCATGTCCGCCACCCATACCAGTTCCTCTTCGTCTTGCTACAGCATCAATCTCATCAATAAATATGATACAAGGAGCATTCTTCTTAGCCTCCTCAAACATATCTCTTACTCTTGATGCACCGACACCAACGAACATCTCTACGAAATCAGAACCTGATATACTAAAGAATGGAACTCCTGCCTCACCTGCAACAGCCTTGGCAAGTAAAGTCTTACCTGTTCCCGGAGGACCTGTAAGAATAACACCCTTAGGAATTCTCGCTCCGAGGTTAGTGTATTTTACAGGGTCTTTAAGGAAATCTACAATCTCTTCAAGTTCCTCTTTCTCTTCATTAAGTCCGGCTACATCCTTGAATGTAACCTTATTGGCATCACCGCTTATCATTCTCGCACGGCTCTTGCCGAAATTCATCATCTTGGCGTTACCACCGCCGCCAGCCTGTCTTGTCATCATCATCATAAGAGCAACAACAACGATAAGGCACAGACCAAATGGCAGAATAGTTGTCATCCATATACTGTCTCTCTTAACATCCTTAAGAGTATACTCAACGCCCTTATTGTCGAGCAGCTCCTGAACAGCAACAACATCAGACACATTAAGTGAGTCCTTGCTTCCATCAGAGAATGTAATTGTAAGTGTACCAGTAGGAACTTCTGCATTCTGGCTGATAATAACACTTGTAACCTTGTCATCCTTTAAGTCAGAAACAAAGTCTTTATACTTATAAGTACTTGTTCTCTGGCTCATCTGGGCAATGACCGCCCATATAATACCAATTATAATAATCATGAAGAAAATGCTGCCAAATCCTCCAGATTTTCTTTTCTTAGTATCCATCACTTCCTCCTTATTTAATTATGCCTCTCCATCAAGATGTAAAACTCCAACATATGGAAGATTTCTGTAGCTCTGGTCATAGTCAAGACCATAACCTACAACGAATTCATCAGGAATGTTAAAGCCGTTATACTTAACTTCAACCTCAACTTCTCTTCTCTCAGGCTTATCAAGCAGAGTACATACGCATATATCTGCCGGTTTTCTCTCCTTTAACATAGGCATAAGTCTTGAAAGAGTATTACCTGAATCGATAATATCTTCAATAACAATAACATGCTCTCCCTCAATACTCTCATCAAGGTCCTTCTTAATCTTCACCTGACCGCTTGATGAAGTCCCGCTTCCATAGCTTGATACCTGCATGAAATCAAACTTAACAGGTACAGTAATTCTCTTGGCAAGTTCACATGTAAATATAATACTTCCCTTAAGAATACAGATAAGCTTAACTTCTTTACCTGCATAATCCCTGCTTATCTGCTCTCCAAGCTGTGCAATTCTTTCATTAAGTTTCTCCTCAGATATAAGGACACTGATAAATGGTTCTTTCATCGTTTCTCTCCTTTGTCAATCTTAATATTCTGTCTGCTGTATAGTTACTTCCAGCACATTCTGTGTATCATCATCAATCAGGGCACGTTCACTTCTCCGCACCCCCATAGCCCATAAAACACCTGCATCATCACATATAAGAAGCACATCATCTCTCATATTCTCAGGCACCTTACGGTCGATAAACTCATTCTTTAACTTGCGCTGGTTACCTGCTCTGTTAATAACAATTCTGTCCCCAGACATACGTTTTCTAATGCATGGCTTTCCTTGTATTTTATCATAATCGAAAGCTTTAGCATAGAAGCTATTAGCGTAATTTCGAATTTTTTCATAATTAGAATGAAGTGATATCACAATCTGCACATTCTCAATCTGCGGCGTTCCATTATTATTATAATAAATATTTTCCTGTATTGTTACTTTCTGCCCAGCCTTAAGCTTTTCAATATCATCATCAGTAAGCTCATATACATCTGATGTATCTGGTTTATCTTCAATTCCGGCTCTTTTCCTGCTTATCACGATATCATCATATCCTCTTACAGCACATAAGCCATAACATATATCAGCACTGCTGCCAACCGTCTTTCCAACAAGCGCATCAACAGAACTGACATGTATCTTATATATATCCTTGGCAGTTTTCGTAAGATAATACACCGCCCTGTATATAATGCGTTTTCTTATAACCGGATGAAGCTTTGCAAATGCTTCTCCGTCAAGCTTAATAACCACATTGTCACCCTCTCTAACATACTGGTTATAAGCCTTATCTGCTTCCGACTCAATAAAATCAAAGTCCTGCTGCAGTTCACTTGCAGCACTGGCTATATTCTCCACAGTACGCGGATTAATATTGTCATTCATATACGGAATAACAACATTTCTCAATGAATTACGGGTATAATCATTGCACAGATTCGTTGCATCTGTAACATACGGCTGGTTAAAGCTTTCCAGCACACTTTCAACCTCTGCTCTTGTCACTGAAAGCAGCGGTCTTATAATGTTATCCCTCACTGGTCTTATTCCGCCAATTCCCTTAAGAGAAGTTCCCCTCGCAAGATTCATAAGAACTGTCTCCGCCTGGTCATTCATGTGGTGTGCAACCGCAATCCTTGCATTACGCCCCTTACACTCCTCTGCGAATATACGGTAACGCTCCTTTCGTCCGGCTTCCTCAACACTCATTCCAAGCTGCTTTGCAAGTCCTGCCGCATCTATATGATACGCCTGAAATCCAACTCCAATGCGTTCACACAAGGCTCTGGCAAACTCCTCATCATCTCCTGCCTCCTGCCTTATGCCATGATTAACATGCACTGCACATAACTCTGTCTGCAAATGTTTCTGTTCAATATACCCCTTAAGAACCATAAGCAGACATACAGAATCCGCACCGCCTGAAAGTCCGACAACCACTCTTTCGCAGTCTGTAAGCATATTATTCTGTTCAATATATCTGTAAATCTTATCTATAATTTCATTATTCATGCGAGAATTATATTATACGTTTACATATGTGTCAAACACCCCCAGCACCATAACCGTACAGTCGTCAAATGCTTCCATATTATGATTCTTCAGGGACTCCTCAAGAATCTTTTTGGCAATGCTCGCCGGTTTCTTAACATTTATATTATTGATAATCTCCACCATCTGTTCCTCCTTGTTGACACCTGACAGATTATCAAGCACACCGTCACTTATCATTATAATATAGTTCCCATCGTACAGCTTCTTAGTCGTACAGTCATAATCCACCTGGTCAAGCACTCCCATAGGAAGCGTCGTCGATTTAATAATCTCAACCCAGTTATCTCTTTTTATAAATGTAGAAACAGCCCCAAGTTTAATACAGTTGATAACTCCCGCCTGACAGTCGATAACACTCATGTCCATTGTCACAGGATTATTAAATGTTGTTCCTGCAATATACGCAGAATTAATCAGGTCAATTGCTGTCTTCTCCTCAAACCCGGCTTCTATGCAGTTTTCCATAAGCTCAATTACCATCCGGCTCTCTGCAAATGCCCTTCTTCCGCTTCCACAGCCATCTGCGATTGCCGCAACCATTTTCCCACAGCCAAGCCTTTTTAACAAGAAATTATCCCCACTTGTATTCTCTGCTTCTTTACATTTTCTTGCCATACCGGAAAGAATCCTGAAACGGTCCTCCTGATAGAACACATACTGGTTAGGCTCTTCATTTATAATCACCCTGTTATCCTGATTAGAAAAGAAACGCACCTTGAAAACATCGCTTACAATCCCCCGCAGCACTCTCTCGGATACGCAGCCTTTCATAAATGTTTTCGCAGTTACAAGTATCTCTCGCCTTTTCCCATCCACTAATTTTATATCTTTAACTGAAATTCCCATTGACATACATTTGCGCTCAAGCTGCCTGCACTCCTGCTTGTCAGGCACTTTCGCGTTGAGATTCATTGCAACACACTCCTCTAATATGTCAGCAACAAGAATTAACTGTCTCTTAAATCCATTCTGCTTCTGATTGGTCTCTCCGTATGCATCACCTAAGTTTCTGAATGTCTTTGCGGTTTCCTGCAGACGGTTAATAGTATAAGTATATCCGGCATCTTTATATGTATTTTTCATTCATATCCACTTCCTTTCCGGCACTACACCAATGTGAAGTATATATGACTGCATATAAATAAAATGTCGAAGCATGCACGACTTCAATAAAGTCTGCCCGCTCCGACATAATCTTTAATATTATAAATGTTATTTGTTATTAGGCTTGAATATCAGTTCATCCGGATATATAAGCCCGAACTTGTTCTTGGCAATCTCCTCAACGAACTTCTTCGTCTTGACATACTTCTCATATTCTGAGAGTTCATCACTTCTTTTATTCTCATCATCTATCTGTGACTGTAATTCTGTTATCTGAGCCTCATAGTCAGCATTCTTTGCGGCAAGCCCTGTTTTGCCTTTCCACAGAACAATACCAAGTGCAACAACTACAACAATAGCAATAGCCATTCCTGCAAGTGCTGAACGTCTCTGCCTCTTAAGCCTTTCTGCACGCTCTCTTCTTGATTCTAATTTCATATATCCTCACCCTTGTGAATCCTTCTTACGCATTTTATTCCTGCGCTCTATATATCTTTTAAGGTTTCTAACTGGTATTGTAATAATATGGACTACATTTTTCAATATAAAACATACCGGTTTTAGTAAAAATTTAATAATCTTCACTGACCATCTGATATACAACGCACTGATGAATCTAAAGTAAAGAAATGCGCCAGCTGCTATTCCCATAATTATAAATCCGCGGACAATACCATCTGACACTTTAAAGCACATCAGAAAAACACTTATTCCTGCATATATTCCATATGCAATGTCCTCGATGCTCATAAATACTATTGTTTTATGTCTTATTATTCTTCTGTAAACTCTTATATTATCATACACCCACGCAAGTAATACACCTCTGAAGAAACTCACTGCCAGTGCATAAAGCTCCCACACAATTACATGGCTTATCATCTGAGCAGCCTGCTCATGAATGAATCCTGCTTATTCTTCATACCCGACTCAGAATAACAGATAGAATCCACCCTGCCATCCAGATCCAGTTCACCCTTCTCTACTGACAGCCGGTTCACATGCAGACCATCGCCCTTTATTGTAATATGACCGTAATCTGATTCCAGCACAACCTTTACCGGGTCAAATGAAACAACATCCGTTATTCCTGTGAAATCAATTCTTTTCCGGTCCTCCATATTCAGTCTGTGTGGTCTTCTTACCCTGACCTTCTCCTCCATATACCCTCCTTATAGACATTCCGTTATATGAGAATATATGCATGACCACAATATATGATTACAAGTACTTTGAATTAAAGATATTCAAACATTTCCTTGGCTTCTTCTTTCTTAACAGTATCCTTTACATCAGTAACTTTAGCTCTTACGTTCTTGTTACCAAACTGAATTTCGATAATGTCTCCAACCTTAACATCATATGAAGCCTTAACAACCTTATCATTAACCATTACTCTTCCTGCATCGCACGCATCATTAGCAACAGTTCTTCTCTTTATAAGTCTTGATACTTTTAAATATTTATCTAATCTCATGTTCTTCTCCTTAATTCATAGGTAAATTCAGCTTACGATTCCATGTGCTTTCCCAAAAAATTAGCCGCTGTCTTTACCATTTTCTTCTCATTATCTGTAAACTTTGGCTTCATGTCAATAGACATCATAAGAACTGTTCCTAAAACATCCCCCTGACATATTATCGGATACATAACTTCCTGCTTAAACTGTGATTCATCTGTAACCTTAACAAATGCATCCTCACCTTCCCCCGCAGCAATCGTGCATCTTCCCTCCATTGCCTGATTGAGTTCCTTCGTCACAGGCTTGTTCATAAGGCTTTTTTTATCATCTCCCGATGCAGCAATCACCTGCTCCCTGTCTGTGATACATACCGTCATCCCCGTTGCTTCTGATAATGATTCTGCGTATTTGCCTGCAAATGTGCTTATATCCCCTATCGGTGAATATTTTTTCAAGATAATCTGCCCCTCAGCATCTGTAAATATCTCCATCGGGTCAGTTTCCCTTATATGAAGCGTTCTTCTTATCTCCTTCGGAATCACGATTCTGCCTAAATCGTCTATTCTTCTTACAATTCCTGTGGCTTTCATATTAATAATTCCTCCTGATTTGCTATATATTAGCTTTGGAGTTATTATGTGGAAATGTTTGAAAAATATTCTCCGTATTTTTTATATTTTTACGGATTTTCTTTTAAATCGTTCAAATATTCCAATATCCTGTCAAATACTTCATCAATCCCGATATCCAACCATCTCTTGTCACTTTTATCCACTCTGTTTTTATAAATATTATCACGAAATACAAATTTTAATCTATTAAGAATGTCTGACATATCATTCTCACGCATTCCTGAATCATCAAAAATAAATGTATGTAAACAGGCAATCAACTTTTGTTTATCCATCTTGCCACACTGGTAGTACATATCATATACATCTTTATAGCGTGTGCTAAAAGTGCCAAACTTTAAGAGCGAACGCAGCTTTTCTGCAAACATCTGCTCTTTGGTATTTATAAGAAGAGATGCCCCCTCATCATCAAAGGCTATATCGAAACAATACTCTTCCTGCTCAATTTCCATGTGCTTATGTACACCAAGATCAATCTTACTTTCTATTACATTCCCATAAGTGTCTTTAATATTCACATGCACTCGTTTTCCCTTATAGTCCTGTTGGTTTAACTCTTCAATTTTCCCAACTCTTGTTATTGTTACCCCATCAATGCAATTCAGTTTTTTAACAAATTTTTCGACAGACTCATCTAAAAGTGAATATCGTATAAAATCTATATCCATATCCTGAGTTGCTCTACGGACATTATTGGTTATGCTTCTCATAACAACTCCACCTTTAATTGTTACATTTCTGGATAAAGTGCTTTTGGATATTGCCTTCAAAACAATATCCTGACACACTCTGGCTTCCGCATCATCCGTTTCATAACCTAATTCCTGCATTTTCCTAACCATATCCGATAAATTCATCTAAAATACCTCCAGTTGTAATGTGTCTAAAACAATCCTTGTTTTGGGAAGCCGGCACGCATATTCCTGAACTGCCTGTATATCTAATTCATAAATCAATTTTCTATAATTTGCTATAATCTCCTTATAATAATCAAATGAAAACTTACCCTTATTACGGATTAATTCAACAAGCATGCGTTCCCTGTTAAAAATACGTATTTCTGTCCCATTACGAATCTTTGTCTCAACACCGATTTCAAGACTGTCATTATTATCAAAGAACTGCGTAATTCTATTATCTTTAATTTTGGTATAATTCTTATTCGTAAGCAAATAATATGTTCTTGGAATCGTGTCTGTAAGACCATGATAAAAAAAAGCACTATTAAGTGTAAATACAGCTTCCGGATACACTTTACTTATTATCGCAAGTTCATTTTCATGATTACTATCAGAATATATTCCCTTGCGAATTCTTACTAAAGAACCATTATCAATAAGTTTTCTGATTTCATAATCTGTTTTATATTTTTTAATACATTCTTTGTATGTGTAT
>CAVBPJ010000046.1:0-21767 GCA_963597265.1 Evtepia sp.
CTTAAATCCCGGATTATATGCATAGAAATTCTTAGAATCAAGCTTGCTCTGTATAATTGACAAAGCCTCTCCGAATCTCTGGAAATGCACAATCTCTCTTTCTCTTAAGAACTTCAATGGCTCATAAACATCCGGATCATCACGGCAGAGTCTTAACAGATTGTCATAAGTAGTTCTCGCTTTCTGTTCTGCTGCCATATCTTCGACAATATCTGTTATTGCATCACCTTTTGACTGGAATTCACTCGCGCAGAATGGTACACCTCCTGCAGCCTGTGGCCATACACCAACCGTATGGTCAACATAATACGCTTCAAACGGAGTTCCCTTTATCTGATCCACTGTAAGGTTTCTTGTAAGCTGGTGAACCATTGTACTGACCATCTCGAGGTGACTGAGCTCCTCCGTGCCTATATCAGTCAGCAGTCCGGCAACTTCTCTGTACGGCATGGCATATCTCTGTGAAAGATATCTCATGGATGCACCCAGCTCGCCGTCTGGTCCACCATACTGTGAGATAATCATCGCTGCCAGTGTAGGATTACAATTCTTTATATTGATTGGGTACTGAAGTCTCTTCTCATAATTCCACATATCACATACCTCCCTTGTATTCCCATGGCATAGGCGTTGCCACCCACATCCAGTAATTATCATTTACCATATATTCCATACTGAGAGGTCCGTAATAATCTGAGTATTTTTTCATAAACTGCACATATTTATCCTTAGTCTCTGCATAATATTCAATAGCTGCAGCATCATCCGGGTGAGTATCAAGATAAAGCATAGTCTCAACAAGTGCAAAGCCAAGCTCATAAATATTCTTCATAATCATGGCTTTTTCATTTCTTATATTATTACAACAATTCATGGTCTGCCTCCTGTAAATGGTTTATCAAGTACAGGAAACAATGTTCCCCGCATAAGTGCCCGTGAAGGCTCATATATATCGTTCCAGCGCTGCCACGGTACATAGCACATAGCTGGAACCTGCTGTGTCATCATCATAAAATAAGCTCCATATACATGTATCACTACAGTATATGGAGCTTTTTGCTGATTGTTGTATGTCCTATCAGGTTTGTGTTCATTCGACAGCTGTACGCTTGCAGTCCAATGTCCGTCTACGGCATACGCTCGATTTATTACGAGCTGTGCGGGAGTTAATGCCGCCATATGCATAAGAGCGGTGCTGGAGAACTCGTTCAAGCGTAGCGCGTTTGTTTTCCAGCACCGTAATAAACTTTGCAGATGGCGGCATTTACTCCCGCTAAGCGCAGTACTCATGAGAGCATATGCCGTAGACGGACATTGGGCTGAAAGTGTTCATCTGCGAATGTACACAAACTCTTAATACGACATCACCTCATACCCATCTTCAGTCACATGCACCATTATTTCCCACTGTGCTGAATATGAATCATCATCCGTATATATTGTCCAGTTATTGCCCTCGTCTATATATATGTCAGGAAGTCCCGCATTAATCATTGGCTCGATTGTGAATACCATGCCTGGTGCCATAACCATCCCAGTTCCCTTCTTGATTACATAGCTGACAAATGGAGTTTCGTGGAATTCAAGACCAATTCCGTGACCACCGACTTCTCTTACTACTGAATATCCGTTAGCTCTGGCATGATCATTGATTGCTGCAGCAACATCTCCAAGATGTCCCCATGGCTTTACCTGTGCAAGACCTAACTCTACACATTCTTTGGCAACATCTACTAACTTCTTGTGTTCAGGTGAAACATTGCCTATACAGAACATTCTTGATGAATCTGAGAAATATCCGTTGAGTATTGTTGAACAGTCAACATTAATTATATCTCCATCAATAAGCTGGATATTCTTAGATGGTATTCCATGGCATACCTGCTCATTAATTGAAGTACACACACTCTTAGGGAACCCTTCATAATTAAGTGGTGCCGGAATTCCACCCATCTCGGTTGTCTTCTGATATACCAGATCATCTATATCCTGTGTTGTCATACCTGCATGAATATTCTCTGCAACATAATCAAGTACCGCAATATTAATCTTGCTGCTTTCTCTCATTCCTGCAAGCTGTTCTTCATTCTTGATAATACTTCTTGGTGGTACTTTGTGGAACTTTCTCTTGAAATTATCTAACTTCCTGTCAAATTCCATATGGCAGTCACAATACTGCTTTCCGCTGTTACACCAGCAAGGATCATTCTTTCGCAATGCTTTCATCACTAATCTCCATTTTCTATTATTACTGTTCCATAGCTTCCATTATAGCCGGGAGGAACTGTTTCTTTCTTGAAACAACGTTCTTTAGTATATATGTGTCTTTCTGTTTGTCAACTCCGAATGCAAGTGTCATTATAGTATCCGCATTCTTACCTGAACACAATACATAAGAACACTCTGAAGATATATCAGTCATAAGGAAATATACAACATCAAGTCCGCCATCTCCTGAAACTGTATCAATAAATGGCAGCTCTTTTGCTTTAATCTTCTCTATATCCTCAGGTCCCATTGCATTAACCTGACCAACACCTATTGTCACATCATTAATCGTAAATTTCTTAAAATCCTGATAGAATATCTCTCTGTCAGTCTTCTCATCAAGATTGCTTCCTGCACCAAACATTTCCCTTCCATACACCTCAGGATCAATACCCGCAATCTTTGCAAGCTCTGTTGCCGCCTCTATATCATCTGGTGTACATGTTGGTGATTTGAATATTAATGTATCAGATATAATTGCAGAGCACATAAGTCCTGCTATAACAGGCTCAATCTCAACACCTGCCTCATGATACATTTTATAAATGATTGTGCCTGTACAGCCAAGTGGCTGATTTCTGAAGAATACAGGCGTGATAGTCTGGATAGGTCCCAATCTGTGATGGTCAATTATCTCAAGAATCTCTGTATCCTCTATTCCGTTAACAGCCTGATTCTTCTCGTTGTGATCAACAAGAATAACCTTCTTTCTGCCTGAACGGAGGAGGTTTCTTCTTGAAATAGTTCCTACATAGTTACCTTCTTCATCCTCAATCGGGAAATCCCTGAATCTCTTCTTAGTCATGATTTCCTGAATATCTTCAACATAATCTGTTGTCTTAAAGCATACAATCCTGTCTCTTGGCGTCATAAAGAATCCAACAGGAATAGCCTGATTCATAAGTCTTGCAACAGTATATGTATCGTAATCAGTCTCAATAATAATACAGTCATGGCTCTTTGCAATCTTGGCGATTGTATTGGATACCTTGGCTCCCTCACATATTATAAGACACTTTGCCTCCATCTCTATTGCACACAGCTGGGATTCGTATCTGTTACCAAGAATTACAATATCGCCCTCATCTATCATGCTTTCCATCATATCAGGATTAGCTGCTGCAATAAGCATCTTGCCTTTGTCAAATATCTCGCTGGCATCGCCTGTTATCACTCTTCCTTCAAGTGTCTCAACGATATTGGCAAAACTTGTCTTAGCATTAGATAAAACCCTGTTATCAAATGATTCAAAATATGACTTGGCAATATCATCAATAGACACAAGTCCTGTCAGCTCACGCCCTTCTGTTATTGGCAGTGTCACAACATTAAGTGTATCCATCAGCTTCCATGCATTACGGACTGAAAGATTCTTATCAATTCCCGGGGTCTGCCTTATCTCAATATTCATAACCTGCGGACGCACATCTTTAATGTATTCAGGAGCTTTTACTCCGAATCTGTTAAGAACAAAATGTGTCTCTTCATTAAGGTGTCCTGCCCTCTTAGGTACATAATTATCAGTTCCGGTTATCTTATTCTTTAAATTCGCATAGCAGATTGCTGAACATATTGAATCCGTATCCGGATTCTTATGGCCTATAACCATAACGTCCTTTGCTTTTTCTTTATATTTTTCCATAAGCCATTCACTCTCCATACTACGGCTATTTTAGCAAATCCAATAATCAATGACAATATCTTTGTTTCTTTTTATGTAACCAAACGCCACCACCATAATACTATAACAATAAAAGCATCTACATCGGAGATTTTCATTGAAACATTTTAAAAAATATGTATCTTTATTCCTTACTCTGACTATTATTGTAACTCTTTGTCTTCCTATGACAGCATGCAGCAAAGACAAAGCAGATAACTCCGTAAAAAAGATTACACTGTGTGAAGTAACACACTCTATATTCTATGCCCCTCAGTACGTTGCCATTGAAAATGGATATTTTGCAGATGAAGGTCTTGAACTTACCGTAACCAACGGATTTGGTGCTGACAAGGTAATGACAGCCTTAATTTCCGGCGACGCAGATATTGGATTCATGGGTTCTGAATCTTCTATCTATGTATATGCCGAAGGTTCTGATGACTATGCTGTCAACTTTGCCGGACTTACACAGCGTGCTGGTAACTTCCTTGTAGGCAGAGAAGCCAACGATAACTTTGACTGGTCCGAACTCAAAGGAAAGACTGTAATCGGTGGAAGAGCCGGAGGTATGCCTCAGATGCTGTTTGAATATATATTGAAGAAAAACAACATTGACCCTAAAACAGACCTTGAAATCCTTCAGAACGTTGACTTTGGCTCAACATCTGCTGCCTTCACATCCGGCATAGGTGATTACACAGTCGAGTTCGAACCTTCTGCAACTTTACTTGAGCAACAGGGTGAAGGCCACGTTATCGCCTCACTCGGTGTAGAAAGCGGCTATGTTCCTTACACTGCATACTGTGCAAAGAAAAGCTATATCCAGAAGAATCCTGATGTAATCCAGAAATTCACTAACGCCACACAGAAAGGTCTTGATTATGTCAATACTCACTCATCAGCAGAAATTGCGGCCATCATTGCACCTCAGTTTAAAGAAACCGATATTGCAACAATAACCGCAATTGTTGAAAGATATAAATCCCAGGACACATGGAAAACATCCACTGTATTCACTGAGGAAAGCTTTAACTTATTACAGGATATTCTTACACAGGCTGGCGAACTGAAATCCCCTGTTCCATACAAAGACCTTGTAACAACCGAATATTCTGAGAAAGCTCTTGGTAAGTAATAACATTTAAAATGTATTAACCCTTCAGCAGGTGTCTGAAACGGCGGCTATGGCTTTCAAAGAAATCTATAAGCCATGCCGTCAGCCTGCATACACATTTGAACAACGGCACTGACAGAACCATCATTATAATTGTCAGATTAAGTGATAAGCCTTTTAATACAACCATCGCAAACAATGGACGTAAGAATATCATTGAGAATACTATTCCGCACGCCATTGCGACGCATACGCATGCTCTTATCATATCGAATGGCATACATACTCTAACCAGTGCTGCCATACCTACTGTAAGAAGCACAAGTGTTGCCGCTGTCGCAGTCTGTTCATGCGGTGCTCCTGTAAAATTGCCATATATTGTAATAATTGTAACAACAATAAAGTCCGTCAAACCTGTTGGCAGTGCCTTAAGAACCACGTTGAGCAGGAAATCTCCTTTAATCAGGCTCTTATTAGGCTGCAATGCCAGAAAGAACGCCGGTATTCCAATGGTAAATACTCCAAGGAATGACAACTGTGTCGGATACAACGGATACAGGTTAACTGATATAAGTGTGAATATGGTGAGCAGCATCGAGAATATATTCTTTGCAAGAAACAGCGATGCTGAACGCTTAATATTATTAACAACTCTTCTTCCTTCTCCAACAACATCCGGCATCTTGGAAAAATCAGAATCCAGAAGAACTATCTGGGCAGCATTACTTGCAGCCTCACTTCCTGATGCCATGGCAACACTGCAGTCAGCACATTTTAGCGCAAGTACATCATTAACTCCATCACCTGTCATTGCTACGACATTGCCTGTCGCCTTAAATGCCTCTATAATCTTCTTCTTCTGTTCTGGTATAACCCTTCCGAATACTGTATATTTCTGTACAGCATCTGTTATGTCACTATCCGCCTTAAGAGTCGTCGCATCAATGTAATGTGTAGCATTGTCTATTCCTGCTCTTATTGCAACCTTAGATGCTGTGACCGGATTATCTCCCGATATTACTTTGATGGCAACGCCCTGCTTTTTGAAGTATTCAAATGTTTCTTTAGCAGTTTCCCTTATCTCATTCTCGAGTATTATGAATGCCATAGGTGTTATTGCCTTTGTAACTGCCTCACCTGTTATCTCTTCATTGGCTTTGCCAAATACCACGATTCTCTCACCATTGCCTGAATATTTATCAATAATCTTCTTATAATCAGGATATGACTCAAGCAGCAGGTATTCAGGTGCACCTAACAGATATACATCTTTTCCATATCGCGCGCCACTGTATTTATTCTGTGAAGAAAAAGGAAATACCTGGTCACACTCTTTCTCCTTATCAATTCCATAATATGAATGTATTGCTGCCATCGTTGCATTGTCAGAACTGATTGCTGCCACTACATTTTTAATAATCCTCTGTATTGCATTGGCATCATAATGTTCACCATTATCAGCAGTATAATCAATTGCCTCTACATGTGTAACTGACATATCTGGTCTTGTTATTGTTCCTGTCTTATCAACACAGAGTACATTAACTCTTGCAAGTGTCTCTACACAATTCATCTCATGGACAAGGACATTCTTCTTTCCAAGTCTCATAACACTGACAACAAGTGCCACACTTGCCAGCAGATATAATCCTTCAGGTATCATTCCGACAAGTGATGCCACCATCGAATCTATACTGCTTTTTATCGAACTTCCAACCGCAAAGCGGCTTTGAAGAAAAAGTCCGATTCCAATAGGTATTATAAGAACACCTATTGTCTTTACGAGTTTATCAAGAGATTCCATCATATCGGTTTTCTGTTTCTTACGTCCCGCCTTAGCTTCTATTGCAAGCTTCGCAGCATAAGCGTCAAGTCCGACATTAGTAAGAACTGCCTTACATTCCCCTGATACAATAAAACTGCCGGAGAGTAATATATCCCCGGCATTCTTGACTACTTCATCAGACTCACCGGTAACTAACGACTCATTAACGCGAACAAAACCATCAACGAGAATCGCATCCGCACTTAGCTGGTTCCCCGCTGAAAACACGCACAAATCACCCTTTACCAGAGTCTGTGAATCTACAATATGTAATTGTCTATCTCTTATTACTGATGTCTTAGGTGCATTAACCACCGTAAGCTTATCAAGGACTCTCTTTGCTCTTATCTCCTGAATTATTCCAATGAACATGTTTGAAACAATTACAGGAAGAAATGTCATATTATTATATGACCTTACAAGAGCCAGAAGCACAGCAAATACCGCAAATATCAGGTTAAAATATGTAAACACATTACCCGCAACAATCTGGCCAATGGTCTTAGATTGCTTTCCGACAGACACATTGACCTGACCTTCTTTTGTTAATTTCTCTACTTCATCCGCTGTAAGTCCTTTTTTCACATCAGTCATCTGAGTATTTTATCTCCTTCATAACGAATTGTTTAATAAAGAACACTATTCCGGCTACTATCACAAGCTTAATTGCAAACAGTACTATGATGTTAGTAAGTGAAAATGCATCATATAACTGGAACATTATATTAGAAACAAACTGGGCAATCATTGCATAATAAGCATACATATAATTAACCTGTTTCTTTACTACTCCATATACAACCATAAACAATAAAACATTAAGTGCAATATCAAGTACCGCAGATACACCCATTAAGAACCACAGAATCACTGGTGAATCAATCAGCTGTGAAACATTAGTAGTATACAATGTAACAACATCGCTCTCAGCCATTCCGCTCTCAAACATATCAGTAATAAACTTCTTTAATCCATTAGCTGATATTGCCTGTGCATATACGAAAAATGTAAACATTGACAATGCGTAAGTAATAACTGTATCTCCAATTGCAAGACCAGCTCCTGCCATAAGCACATCTCCTGATCTGTTGTATTTGTCAGTCATCATCTTGGCTGTAAACCATCTTGCAATACCAAATCCTGCTGCAAGCAGAATATTATACATAACCACATATGCATTCGTATTATAAGTAAATGTCTGGTCTACAGTTGGTATGAGCGAAAGCACACTCATTAAAAGCTGTGAAAACATAAATCCAAATACAGCATATGAAAGAAGACCTAACGCTAAAGGAATAAATCTTCCTTTCCATCTCTTAATAACCAGAACCAGAAGAACTATAAGAACTGATACAACAAGTATTGCACCTGCTGTTATCATACTGACAGTTGTATTACTTACTGTCTGGTCATAATTAATATTCAAATTCTCCATAAAACCTCCAAAGCATCTTATTAATGAAAAAAGGCGGTCCAATACTAATTGTGACCGCCCCCATAATCCTATTGTGTTACAATATATCTTTCTATATATAATATAAAAAAGGCACACTGAAAACAACCGATTATAATTTTGTTACGTTAGTAGCCTGAGGACCCTTAGCGCCTTCTGTTACATCGAACTCAACCTGAGCGCCTTCCTCTAAAGACTTGAAGCCTTCCATGTTAAGTCCAGAATAATGTACGAATACATCCTTTCCTGACTCATCACTGATAAAGCCGTAACCCTTCTGGTTGTTGAACCACTTAACTGTACCCTTCATTTCAAGTACCTCCAAAAAAAATCTTGGTGTTTGAAGCACCTTACTAATATTACCATTTCAGGCACCCTCTGTCAATGAAAGATAGCATATTTACTGACTTTGTAACTACTTCTTTGACTGTTGTTTAACAGTAAATGTCGTCCTGCTAAGTTCAACTTTATCGTCACCTTTCTGTGCAACAACAACCGTATCATCTTTCTTAACTTTCATTCCGTTAACTCTTAAAAGCCTGTCACTTACCTTTTCGGTGACGTACTCTTTTCCGTTAATCAGAACGCAGCTGTAATCGTTGAAATTATTACCCTCTATAAATACCGTATCATTGTAATTATAGACATCCGTAATCTCAATATCATCAATTCCCATCTTAAGTTCTGTAGCTTCATATGGTGTTTCTCCACCATAGATTTCTTTCTTTCCATACAGAATATCATACTCAAGGATCTTTAAGTTCTTTAAATACTCATCTTCTGGAAGATCCTGCTTAGACTGATGATACTTCATAATATAACCCTCAGATATACCGAGTCTCTGCATAACATAAGCAGATAACTGGTAAGCCTGAATATCTTTTTCCTGTCTGTCCATGTCGAAATTACTCCAGATTACATACTGTGTCTGGAATTTATCGCCATTAGTGAGCATATCGTCTGTAAAATCAAATGTTGGAAGATGGTCTCCATAGAGAACAAGTACTGTCTCCTCATCTCTTTGTGATAATTCATCAATAAGTTCTCCTATGAAATTATCCATCTCATGAATCTGATTAACATAATATTCGAAAGCTGTCTGCTGCTCTGGCACCGGGAAATTAGTAACCTTAATCTCAGGATTATATCCTTCAATCGGAGTTGATGGATAATCTCCATGTCCCTGAACAGATATTGTAAATACATAGTCTGTTCCATCAGTAGAATCAAGTGCCTTAGTAATCTCACCTGTCAGGATACTATCCTTAGCCCATCCCATAGGTGTTTCCTCAAATCCATCCATATATTCAATAGATGTAAATGTTTCATATCCAAGATGTGAGAACACCAGATTTCTATCATAAAATGTTCCATCATTATTGTGTATGGCATGAGTTGAATATCCCAGCTTCTTAAGGTCATAAGCCATAGATTCACACACTTTAGACTTCATGATAGTTCTGTAAGGATATTCTCCCGGTCCGAAATCATCAATGTTAATTCCTGTCTGAACCTCGAACTCTGTATTACATGTTCCTGCTCCAAAACATGGAACTGACAGATAACCCGATGAATACTCTGATATCAGCTTCTGATAATTAGGCAGCGGATTCTCAGATAATGTTATGCCTTTCACATGAATTGGATCAAAGAAAGATTCCAGCTGTACAAATATTATATTAGGAGTCTTCTCACTTGCTTCAACCTC
The DNA here is from genome assembly GCA_963597265.1 of Evtepia sp. GTDB lineage: Bacteria > Bacillota > Clostridia > Lachnospirales > Lachnospiraceae > Lachnospira. The sequence goes on from CAVBPJ010000046.1 coordinate 10,032, forward strand.
AACATCATCCAGATCTTTCTTAAGTGAATCCATATATTCTTCTGAATATTCATCTGATTTCTTAATTCCACGGTCAAGCACACTGCTTACAAAGCAGTGACTGAAACCATATTTCTTATATGCCTGTGCAAGATTACCAAAGTGTCCTTCAACTGTTCCGGTAAAAAGTAATGTTATACCCATTCCATATGCAAGAAGGAATACAATTGCAAGCTGCACTACCGCATATGCATAAAATTTGCTTTTCTTAATTGTGACCTGAATCTTAGGAGCTTTTCTCCACAAGAATACAAGTCCCACAATAACAGCTATTACAAGAAGTGCTATCAGAATAATCTGTATGATGCTCACATACAGGCCTGCAACTTTAATAGCATCCTTAATCAGATAAAAATCCATCGCCGTAAAAGGCGTCTTTCTCGATGAAAGGATAATAAAGTTGGTCAGTGACAATCCTATCCATATGACAGACACTACACAATATACAAATACACGTCTCTTAAAAAACAACGCAATTGTCATAGTTGTCATTATAATCAGTGTATTGTACATAAAAATAATTGGGTGCATAAACGGAAATGCGAGTCCCATTATTCCTCTTCTGTTAAAACATTCAACTACGAGTTCCAGTATAATAGAATATACTGCTGTGTGAACCAGATCATAGGTCCATATCTTCTGTATAAAAGCTTTAACCTTGTTCATAATGATTCTTACACCCTTTCAGTGCTAATTCTTCTAAACAACCCCAATAATTATTATATTATTTCTGTAACTTGAATGAGCTCTTAAGAGAAACTATTCTGTTAAATATAGGCTTTCCTGGCTCAGAATCCTTATTATCAACACAGAAATAGCCATTTCTTACAAACTGGAACTTATCCTCACTTACTGCTTTCATAAGTTCTGGTTCAAGATAACATTCTGTAAGAACTGTCTTAGAGTTAGGGTTAATGTTCATAGAACCGTCTTCTTCGTTATATACGCCCTTCTCCTCATCAACAATATTCTCATATAATCTTACTTCTGCCTTGCAGCCTTCTGTTGCAGAAACCCAGTGAATTGTTCCTTTAACCTTACGTCCTGTAAAGTTACCACCCTTAGTCTCAGGATCATAAGTACAATGAACTTCAATAACCTTTCCGTTCTCATCCTTGACAAAATCAGTACATGTAACAAAATATGCATTCATAAGACGTACTTCGTTGCCTGGGAAAAGTCTGAAATATTTCTTAGGAGGCTCTTCCATGAAGTCCTCTCTCTCAATATAAAGTTCCTTTGTAAATGGAACCTTTCTTGTTCCCATCTCTGGATTCTCCTGATTATTAGCCACTTCCATATATTCAACCTGGCCTTCAGGATAATTATCAATAACAAGCTTAACAGGATCAAGAACAGCCATCATTCTCTTAACCTTAAGCTTTAAATCTTCTCTTATACAATATTCAAGCATTGGATATTCAACTGAACCCTGTGCCTTAGTAACGCCAACAAGTTCAACAAACATCTTGATAGCTTCAGGAGTAAATCCTCTTCTTCTTAAAGCGGCGATAGATACAAGTCTTGGATCATCCCATCCATCAACAATTCCATCTTCTACAAGCTTCTTAATATATCTCTTACCTGTTACAACATTAGTAAGATATAACTTGGCAAATTCAATCTGCTTAGGATTCTCCTCTGGAGATGTCTTATATCCTGTCTCAATTACAACCCAGTCATAAAGAGGTCTGTGATCCTCAAACTCAAGTGTACAGATAGAGTGTGTAATTCCCTCAACTGCATCTTCAATAGGGTGTGCAAAATCATACATAGGATATATGCACCACTGGTCACCTGTTCTGTGATGTGTCATATGGGCAACTCTGTAGATAACAGGATCTCTCATGTTAATATTAGGAGACGCCATATCAATCTTAGCTCGTAAAACCTTAGTTCCGTCTGCATACTTTCCTTCCTTCATCTCCTCAAAAAGCTGAAGATTCTCTTCTACAGAACGGTTTCTATATGGGCTCTCTTTACCCGGTTCAGTAAGTGTTCCTCTGTACTGTCTTATCTCCTCTGCTGATAAGTCATCTACATAAGCCTTACCCTTCTTGATAAGCTTTATAGCTGCCTCGTACATCTGTGGGAAATAATCTGAAGCAAAGAGAACATCTCCGTTCCACTCTGCTCCAAGCCACTCAACATCAGCTTTGATAGAATCAACAAATTCAACCTTCTCCTTAGTAGGATTAGTATCATCAAATCTCATATTGAACTGTCCGCCGTACTCCTTTGCAAGTCCATAATTCAATAATATAGACTTAGCATGTCCAATATGAAGATATCCATTAGGCTCTGGTGGAAATCTTGTAATGACCTTCTTGCAATGGCCACTCTCAATATCCTTATCTATAATCTGCTCAATAAAGTTCTTAGAAAGAGCTTCGTTTTCCATGATTTATCCTCCTGATTCTGTATTTAAAAGGTAAAGATTATTGTACCCCAAATTCTAATATTGTTCAACCAGTTGATTTAATTATACTGATCCTTATTCATTATAATATCGTACAACATCTCTACAGTTTCTCTTATCTGCTTACCCTGCTCATTAAGAGTTATATCTGCATATTTCTTATAAAGTGAAACTCTGTCAGCATATATCTCTTCCACAGTAGTCTTTCCATTAGACACAACCCCGCGTTCTTTAAGGCTTCCAAGTCTTTCTTCAAGTGACTCTGGTGGAAGTTCAAGGTAAACCACAGTACCAATATCTTTAAAATGTTCCATCGCCTCTTTGCCATATACAGCACTTCCGCCTGTTGCAATAACTGTGTGATGTGGATTAATAGAACAGTTAATCTCATTCTCAATCTGTATAAAGCCTGCATCACCATGCTTTTCAATAATTCTTTCAAGAGTCATGCCTTCTCTTTCCTGAATAACAAGGTCAGAATCAATAAAGCCAAATCCTATCTTCTTGGCAAGAACTACTCCAAGCGAACTTTTTCCGCTTCCCGGCATGCCTATAAGTATAATATTATTCATGTGTACCTCCGTAAGCCTGAGATTTATCTTGTACAGCAGTCGTACATTTCCTTAAGCTCATCAACTGTAAATGTATAATGTGAATTACAGAAATGACAGTTAACTTCAATTGGCTCACCATCATCAATCATCTTCTGAATTTCTTCTTTTCCTACACTGATAACAGCTTTGCTCACTCTGTCCTTAGAACAGTTGCAGTAAAACTTAGTTGGTACAGTATCAAGAATCTCAAGTTCCATATCACCAAGAATATGCTCTAATATCTGTTCTGGAGTCATTCCCTCTTCAAGCATGGCTGTAACAGACTTAATCTCCTTAATTCTTGCCTCAAGCTTATCAATAAATTCATCTGTTGCACCCGGCATAAGCTGGATAATGAATCCTCCTGCCTGCTCAACAGTATTGTCCTTATTCATTAGAACGCCAAGTCCTACAGAAGATGGAACCTGCTCGCTGTTAGCAAAATAGTAAGTAAGGTCATCTGCAATCTCACTTGTAATAAGAATAGTATCACCAACATATGGCTCCTTAAGTCCGATATCCTTAATTACACTTAACACACCAATTCCTACGGCATCTGCAACATCAAGCTTTCCATCCTTAAGCGGAAGCATAACCTGAGGATTACCAACAAATCCCTTAACTTCTCCCTTAGGATTAGCTGTAACAGTCATACTTCCGATTGGACCATTACCCTTAATCTGCACAGTAAGAATATCTGCATCATTCTTCATCATTGCGCCCATCATCGCACCACCTGTAAGAAGTCTTCCAAGTGCAACAGTTGCAATAGGACTCATGTTATGTCTTACTCTTGCTTCTTCAACAAGACCTTTTGTTGTAGCAGCAAAAGCTCTTACCTGTCCACCTGCTGCTGTGGCTCTAACAATATAATCACCCATAATTATCTCCTTATTATTTCTCAATCACAAAATATAATCTCTCCGACTCATCGTCAGGTTCATCCTTAGTAAATGCATTATACACATTTTTCACGGTAAGTCCAGCCTTCTTGGCTGCACCTGTAACCTCATCTATAGTAAAGCCATGCTGATAGTGCTGTTCTTCGAATCTGTCAAATGTGCCATCTTCATTCTTAACAAACACAGCAAGCTCATATTCATTGTTGCGTTCTTCCTCATCATAATAGTTATCCCATATAAATGCGGAATCTTCCCTGTTCTCAGCATATGTATTCTCTGCAAGAATATCTCTGAAAAAATGTATTGTCTTTAAGTCAAATATAAAGACTCCTCCATTTTTAAGATTCTCACTTACACATGCGAATACATTTTCAAGATCAGGAACTGATGTAATATAGTTCATAGAATCCCCTATACTTATCATGCCATCTACTTCATAAGGAACTTCGAAATCCCTCATATCCTGACATGTATATATAACCTGTGAACCTTCTTCAAATGTTTTCTCAGAAGCAATGGACAACATATCCTCAGACATATCAAGTCCAACACAATCGTAACCTTCTTTAGCAAGCATTCTTGTAACAGTTCCTGTTCCACAGCCTAATTCAAGAACAGATGCATCACCTGACACACCATTTTCTTTAAGGAGAGCAATCATGTACTGTCCCCATTCCTCATATGGAATATTATCCATATACTCATCATAAACATATGCAAAGCCTGTATATGCGTCCATTATAATTACCTCTTATCATTAAAATGACCTGCCATATAATGGCAGGTCTTAGTGTTTAAAAGCTATGCATTCTTTCCACAGCACTGCTTATATTTCTTACCACTACCGCATGGGCATGGATCATTTCTTCCAATCTTCTTTCCCTTAATAACAGTTCCAGAAAGCTTCTGCTTCTTGTAAAGATCCTTTCTTGTCTGCTCATCAAGGAGATTATCCCACTGTGGTAATTCATAAAGCCAGTCTGCCTTACAGCCTACCATGTTGTAATAAAGTTTTTCCTTATCATAATCAAGACTAACTTCTGTATCCTCATCCATAGTCTCAATTGGATTAGGAGTCTTTAAGCTGTCGTTGATACCATCAAGGAATCCTGTCATAAGAAGTACTTCTACGCCGAACTTCTCTGCTAATTCCTTAACTGTTCCTTTAACTACTGTATCAGGATCTGAAAGAATCTGCTCATAGATAGCCTTCTCCTGATTAAAATATGAGCCCCAGAATTCTGAAGCATTCTTCTGATCCATCTCTGTCTCGTATGCGAGTTTTCTCCATGTTTCTAATAATGCCATGTCTGATTGTTACCTTTCAAATAAATATTATTAATAATGTGTACTGTCATTCAATTATAACATTTTTTATCTGTTACGCAACATTTTTATAAATAACTTGAGTGACCCGCCAATGTAATGTATATTATTAAGTATCTGACATTGGAGGTCTGATTCATGAAACGATTTAAACAATTTGCAGCAATGACAGCAGTAATACTTTGGGGAATCATGATACTTGCCACACTTATACTTGCATTCATCAACAATGAAGCATGTCATAAAGTATTTACAGGACTGCTTTTCACAGACATTGTATTTCCTGTCGTAATATATGCAATGACACTTGTATACAAGATTCTTTCAGGAAGGAATAAGCAGTAATTTTATTGCCTTCCTTCCACAATCTTAATTGTAGCACTTGTTCCGAGCCTGTCAGCTCCGGCATCTATCATGGCAGCTGCTGTGTTGTAATCTCTTATTCCACCTGCTGCCTTAACCTTGCATTTCCCTTCTACATGAGCTTTCATAAGTGCAACATCACTTATTGTTGCGCCGCCTGTAGAAAATCCCGTAGAAGTCTTTACATAATCAGCGCCTGCCCTAACAGACAGTTCGCATGCCTTAATTTTCTCCTCATCCGTAAGCAGACAATTTTCAAATATAACCTTTAAAACTTTTCCCGGACATGCATCCCTTACAACCTTAATATCTTCATACACAGCATCGTATTCACCTGCTTTAAGAAGACCTACCGGAATAACCATATCAATCTCATCAGCGCCGTCTTCTACAGCTTTCTTAGTCTCATATGCTTTAACATCTGTACTCATCGCCCCCAGAGGAAAACCGACTACAACGCATGTCTTGACATCACTTCCAGAAAGACACTCCTTTGCAAATGCTGTATATATCCCATTAACACACACTGACGCAAAATCATACTTCTTTGCTTCTTCACATAATTTACGGATATCATCCTTACTCGCATCCGGCTTTAAATTCGTATGGTCAAAATATTTATTAAACTTCATATATCCCTCCTTGTTTTGCGAAGCAAAATCCGAACCCCTCAGGTGAGGAGAGGGATTTACCTCCTCAATTACCTATAAAAAGACCGTATCTGCAAAGCCATAATACACTGCAGATACGGTAATATTAAATGTTATTATTTAGAAAGAGCGCTCTTTCTGTGGATAATCTCATGTCTTCCAGGACCATTAGATACCATTGTGATAGGAGCTTCAATCTCCTGCTCAATAGCCTCGATATAGTTACGGCACTCTACAGGAAGGTCTTCATACTTAGTAATTCCTCTGATGTCTGACTTCCAGCCTGGCATTGTCTTTAATACTGGCTTAGCCTTCTCAAGCTGTGGAGTAGTTGGGAAATCCTTAGTAATCTTGCCATCTATCTCATATCCAACGCACATTGGAATCTCATCAAGATATCCAAGTACATCAAGAACTGTAAGAGCAACCTCTGTTGTTCCCTGCATTCTTACACCATAACGTGTAGCAACTGCATCGAACCAGCCCATTCTTCTAGGACGGCCTGTTGTAGCTCCGAATTCACCGCCATCGCCACCTCTGCGTCTGAGTTCATCTGCCTCATCGCCAAAGATTTCGCTTACGAATGCTCCAGCACCAACTGCTGAAGAATATGCCTTAACAACTGTAACAACATCTGTAATTGCTGCTGCTGGAATACCAGCACCGATAGCACCATAAGGAGCTAATGTTGATGATGAAGTTACCATTGGATATATACCGTGATCTGTATCCTTAAGAGAACCTAACTGACCCTCAAGTAAGATCTTCTTTCCGTCTTTAAGTGCCTGATGTAAAAATGCTGATGTATCACATACATATGGTGCAACCATCTCTTTATATTCCATAAGAGTATTGAATATCTCTTCTTCATTAAGAAGTGGCTGATGATAAAGATGCTCAAGCATAACATTCTTTAATGTGCATACGTTAGCAATCTTTTCCTTAAGTTCCTGCTCGTCTCCGAATAATTCATTAACCTGAAAACCAATCTTAGCATACTTATCTGAATAGAATGGAGCAATACCTGACTTAGTAGAACCAAATGATTTACCAGCAAGTCTTGCTTCTTCATATGTATCAAATGCTACATGATAAGGCATAAGAATCTGGGCTCTGTCTGATACAAGAATCTTAGGCATTGGTACATTACGATCTGTAAGGCTCTTTAATTCCTTAACAAGGTATGGAATATTAAGAGCTACACCATTACCAATGACACTTGTTGTATGGTTATAGAAAACTCCCGAAGGTAAAAGATGCAGCGCGAACTTTCCATAATCATTAATAATAGTATGTCCCGCATTAGCTCCTCCCTGGAATCTTACGATGATGTCTGATTCTTCGGCAAGCATATCAGTAATCTTACCCTTTCCTTCATCACCCCAGTTAGCACCTACAATAGCTTTTACCATAGCGTCCTCCAATCTGTTTTAAAAAAACACAAACATTAAATTAAGCTATTGACGGGAATTGAACCCGTGACCTCTTCATTACCAATGAAGTGCTCTACCCCTGAGCTACAATAGCATGCGTCTTCACACACCTATTCATAATATTATAGGTTGGTTATTTTGTCAACTTTATTCCTTATCCTTTGTATAGCATTATCTATAGATTTCGGCGATTTATCAAGTGTCCCCGCAATGGCAATATAATCCTGTCCGGACATATATAATTCCAGCACATTTTTCTCGAAATCGCTTAACACACTGTACAGCTTATCCTCTAAGCTGTCAGCATTCTCCTGATCAATAAAAAGTCTCTCCGGGTTCTGCTCTTTGTCCGGTTTCAATACATCAACAAGCTTCACCTGTGCATCATCTTCAGGATTGACCGGTTCATCAAATGAAACATAGTTATTAAGCGGAGTATTCTTCTTTCTGTTAGAAGCCGTAACTGCATTAAGAATCTGTCTGTTTATGCACATTCCTGCAAATGTCATGAAAGACGCATCCTTTTGTTTATCATAATCACGGACAGCCTTATAAAGGCCTATCATCCCCTCCTGGATAAGATCATCACTATCTCCTCCAGCAAGGAACATGGCCTTGGCTTTCTTCCGCACTATATACTTATATCTTTCAAATATGCACTCAATTGCCTGCTCATTGCCTGCACGGTACATATCAATAAGCTCTTCATCAGGATAATCTTCCAAATGTTTCATAAAAACTCCTAGTTAAGTCTCTGACGGACTATTTCGTATGCAAGAACACCTGCTGCAACTGATGCATTTAAGGAATCAATGTCACCCTTCATAGGAATTGATGCAATGAAATCACATTTATCCTTAACAAGACGGCTTACGCCATTGCCTTCATTACCTATAACAAGACCGATAGGTCCTTTAAGGTTAAGGTTATACATTGTCTCTCCGCCCATATCAGCACATACAAACCAGAGTCCCTGCTTCTTAAGTTCCTCGATTGTCTGTGAAATATTAGTAACCTTGGCTACAGGTGTGTAATTAATTGCACCCGCTGATGTCTTGGCTACTGTAGCTGTAAGTCCGACAGCTCTTCTCTTAGGAATAATAACTCCATGCGCTCCTGCAAGGTTGGCAGTTCTTATAATAGCACCAAGATTGTGTGGATCTTCTATCTCATCAAGTATGAATATAAATGGATCTTCACCCTTTTCTTTAGCTGCTGCAAGTATGTCATCAACCTCTGCATATTCATAAGCTGCTCCGATTGCAACAACACCCTGATGATGTCCTGTTCCTGCAAGTCTGTCGAGTCTCTCTTTATCAACATAATTGATAATTGCATCTGTTTTCTTTGCTTCCCTGACAATACTCTTTATCGGTCCGTCCTGACAGCCATCAAGAATAAAAAGCTTATCAATAGTTTTACCAGAGCGGAATGCCTCTAATACAGCATTTCTTCCCTGAAATGTTAATTCATTGTATCTCATATATTTCTCCTTATATTACAAAGCAGAATCCAGTCATCAATTAAAGATACGGATTCTGCTTTTCCGGCTCTACTTTGACTCAAGGCTTTCCAGTCCTGCTTTAACCAGTTCCATCATGCGCTCATACTGCCCGCTCAGATAGAGGTATCCCATAAGTGCCTCAAATCCTGTAGCTCTTCTGTAATCTCCGATACTTGCATTCTTGGCAGAAGTATAAGACTTGGCATTACGGCCTCTCTTATACACAGCATCTTCATGCTCACTAAGCATTGGCTCAATCGCACCTATCATTGCAGACTGTGACTCTGCCTTGACAATGCTGCTCGTTTTCTTGTTAAGCTTGTTAACCTGCATATTGCCCTGCTCTATAACCCATGTCTTAATGACAAGGTCATATATGCTGTCTCCAATAAACGCAAGCACAAGAGGTGATAACTGTGAAGGGTCTGTATGCTTCATATCCAGACCTTCATATATGCATTTTACAAGGTCGTTATCTAGGCTCTGCTCCATCTTACGCCCTCTCTTGTATCCTTAAGAACAATTCCCTTTGCTAATAACTCATCTCTGATTTCATCAGCTCTTGCAAAATTCTTGTCTTTTCTTGCCTGCTGTCTCTCAGCAATAAGTGCCTCGATATCCTCATCAAGCATCTCTTCCTTCTTGTCTGTCTTAAGACCAAGAATATCTGTAAGAGTTGTAATCTTCTTCATAAGAGTATCGATGTATTCCTTGGAATTATCTGAGCTTGAATTAGAGTTGGCAAGCTTTACAAGTTCAAATATAGCTGATATTGCATCTGCTGTATTGAAATCATCATCCATTGAATCTTCGAATTTCTTATATATATCATCTATAGAAGCTATTATCTTCTTCTCGTCCTCTGTCATTGGAACATCTTTGGCATTCTCTGACAGATGTCTTAAATTATCAACAGCAGTTAAGATTCTGTCTAATCCGTTCTTTGCTGATTCCATAAGGTCATGGCTGAAATTAACAGGATTGCGGTAATGTGCACTTAACATGAAGAATCTTAATACTTCAAGGTCATATTCCTTGCTTATATCTCTTACTGTAAAGAAATTGCCTAAAGACTTAGACATCTTCTTGTTATCAATATTAAGAAATGCATTGTGCATCCAGTACTTAGAGAATGGTACTCCATTAGCTGCCTCTGACTGTGCAATCTCATTCTCATGATGAGGGAATATTAAATCCTCTCCGCCTGCATGAATATCGATTTCATCAGCAAGATACTTCTTAGACATAACAGAGCACTCAATATGCCAGCCCGGTCTTCCATCACTCCAAGGTGATGGCCATGAAGGCTCTCCTTCTTTCTTAGGCTTCCAGAGAACGAAATCAAGTGGATCTTCCTTCTCATCCTCACCTGTAACCTTAAGGCTGTGTGCCTCATCTCTGTGTCCTGCCTCTAAGTCATCAATATTCTTCTTAGATAACTTTCCGTATTCTGCGAATTTTCTTGTTCTGTAATATACAGTTCCATTGACTTCATAAGCATATCCCTTGTCAATAAGAGTCTGTATCATATCAATCATTCCGCCGATTTCCTGAGTTGCAAGTGGATGTGTTGTTGCAGGCTTAATATTCATGCCTTCCATATCCTTCTTGCATTCAGCGATATATCTTGTTGAGATTTCCTCAGCAGATACGCCTTCTTCATTGGCTTTCTTAATAATCTTGTCATCTACGTCTGTGAAGTTAGACACATAATTAACGTCATAACCCTTGTACTCAAGATATCTTCTTACAGTATCGAATACAATCATAGGTCTTGCGTTACCAATATGAATAAGGTTGTATACAGTAGGTCCGCAGACATACATTTTAACCTTTCCTTCTTCTAATGGCTTAAATTCTTCTTTTCTTCTAGATAAAGTATTATAAATCCTCATGTCAGATTTCCTTTCATTCATAATCAAGCTTTAGTTATCATCATATGAACTGCGGCTTTCGTTCACGTTGTTCTCAAGGTGTGCAAGTCTCTTCTTAAGTCTTGCATTCTCCTGCTTTAAGTTCTCAATATCCTGCATAACAGGGTCTGGCAGATGTATCTGGTCTAAATCATCAACCAGTCTTACGCTGTCCTGAATGACAATTCTTCCCGGAACACCGACAACTGTAGAGTTGGCTGGCACATCCTTTAATACAACTGAACCTGCACCAATTTTGCAGTTATCACCTATTGTAACTGAGCCAAGAATCTTGGCACCTGCTCCTACCATAATGTTATCTCCAAGAGTAGGATGTCTCTTTCCCTGCTCTTTACCGGTTCCTCCAAGTGTAACGCCCTGATAGAGTGTTACATTGTTACCGATAATAGCTGTCTCTCCGATAACAACTCCATGTCCGTGGTCAATGAAAAGTCCTTCGCCAATCTGTGCTCCCGGATGTATCTCAATTCCAGTCTGTCTAGCAGTTTTCTGCGAAATCTTTCTTGCCTTGTAATATTCACCCTTAAGATATAACTTATGGGCTTTTCTATATTTAAGTATTGCCTTAAAACT
>CAVBPJ010000047.1:0-21284 GCA_963597265.1 Evtepia sp.
CAACATACATATGGTAACACACAACCTGATAAAAGCAATTAAAAATGTATAAAATAAATCTAATATTATCTTAGTATTCCATATACACTTCCCCATCAAGGTTCTTCCAGTAGAACTTATCCTCCAGTATCATATAGCTGTGCTCTGAGCCTTCTTTAGGAATTGAAACAGAACCTGGATTCATGTATATATAATTATCTCTCTTCTCACACTTAGGTACATGTGTATGTCCACAAAGGAGGATATCTCCTTCTTTTAATGCAGGTATATTCTTCTCATCAAGCTTGTGACCGTGTGCAAGAACGATTGATCTGTCATTGAAATTAAGGTATGCCTGCTCTGCAAGTACATTAAAGTCAAGTACCATCTGGTCAACCTCTGTATCACAGTTTCCTCTTACGCATATGATTTCATTGCGTAAAGGATTGAGCATTGCAATAACTTCCTTAGGTGCATATTCCTCAGGCAGGTCATTTCTTGGACCGTGATAGAGAATATCTCCTAAGAGAACCAGTCTGTCTGGCTTCTCTGCCTCATATCTTTCAAGCAGCTTTCTGCAATAATATGCAGAACCGTGTATGTCTGATGCAATCATTATCTTCTTCATATTCTGTCCTTTCCCAGTACAAGCCTTCTTATCTGGCCACTCATATAGAGTGAGCCAAATGCTATGACCGGATTATTATTATTCATAGCTATAATAACACCATCAGATACATTTTGCATAGCCCTCGCCTGACCTCCAAGCTGCATAATTATATCAGCAAGCTCTTCTGCTGGAAGAGCCCTCTCATTATCAGGTGTCACACAGATAAATTCTTTCGCATAAGGAAGCAGAAGCCTTACCTCATCCTTGTAGTCTTTATCCCTGAGAACTCCCATTAAAAATGTTATCTTCATGCCTGACATGTATTTTCTTATGTTACTCTCAAGTGCCTGCGCGCACTGAAGATTATGTCCACCATCAAGTATGAATAATGGGTTATCTCTTAACACTTCGAATCTTGCAGGCCATCTTACTGCTGCCAGCCCTTCAGCTATATTATCATCTGTTATCTTATATCCTCTGCCTCTTAAAGCATGTATAACTTCAGTTGCAACAACTGCATTCTTCGTCTGATAATCACCACATAACGGAATATGATAATCAATTCCCTTATATGTAAATGTTTCTCCATATATATCAGACTTTACATGTTTTATATCAGTGAAATCAGTAAAATGTCCTTTTGCTCCTGTATCACTACATCTTCTCCTTACAACGTCAGTTACCGAAGAATCCCCATCATAGCAGACAACATCACAGCCAGACTTTATTATGCCACATTTTACTGTTGCTATTTTCTCAAGGGTATCTCCAAGATACTCCGTATGGTCAAGCCCTACATTAGTCATGACAGCAACTTCTGGAGACGGAATTACATTTGTGCTATCTGTTGCACCACCCATTCCAACTTCCATAACAGCTATGTCACACTGCTTTCTTTCAAAATATACAAGTGCCACTGCTGTCAGCAATTCAAATCTGCTTGGATGGTCGGACATTGAATCTGCCGAATTCTTTACAATCTCTACAGCTTCTGTGAAATCATAAGCACTTACTGGTTCACCATTAATCATCATCTGTTCTGAATAATGTTCAATGTAAGGAGATGTGAACATCCCAACTCTGTATCCTGCTGCCTTAAGGATAGAAGCTGTCATTGCACAGGTACTTCCCTTTCCGTTAGTACCTGTCACATGAACATACTTAAGACGCTTCTGTGGATTACCAAGCCTGTCCATAAGCTCCTGTATTCGCTCCAGACCAAGTCTCATGCTGCTCCATCTGCCATTGTCAATATATTCAAGGGCTTCCTGTTCAGTCATTAGTTACTCTCACCTCTTAATATTGAAACTTCCTTAATGTTGCTTACAACCTTCATAAGAGCTGGAAGAACAACTGATAATACAATTCCCTTTCCAAAGCAGATAACAAGTCTGATTCCTAATGAACCAAAGATAAATACTGGTGTGTAATATCCGTATATCTTACTGTCAATAACAAGCGAACCTGTGTTAAGTGCTGTAATCATAAGTTCACCAAGAATAATAACTATTCCTGTGAGAATGTAATTGAACTTAAAGTTCACCTTCTTGGCATAAGCACCCATCAGGAAACCATATATAACATATGGAAGAATCCAGAGAAATGTTGTTGCAGTAAAACCATATCTTAAAATCTGGTAAACAAATGTGCCAAGACCTCCGACAATAAGACCATCAACAGGACCAAAAAGTAATGCCGATATAAGAACCGGAATTCCTTCAAATGTAATCTTGATGTTACCAAGATCAAGGGCAATATAGCCCAGTACCGCACATAAAGCGGCAAGCATTGCGTCAACTGTCATCTGTAGTGTTTTTGTTTTTTTCATAAAAAAAGACCTCCTTTGCAGTAGTTTCGCTTTCTACATAGGAGGTTCTAATAACCGTTGCCGGTTGTCATCCATAGTATGTAGCAGCGGGATGCGAAATGTGTACCGCAAGTTCTACCCTTTCGTCCGGATGGCAACTCCCTGTCCATCTGGCACTTAACGCACACAAATCTACTCTGCTTTTGTTTTATTTAATGGTGACATTATATATTCGATTATAATAAATGTAAAGACTTTATTAAAAAACATTTTAAAAAACTTTAACAAACTTATCTTGCAAGCTTATTAAATGTTGGAACTTTATAATGTGAAGCATTGCTTAAAAACTGCGATAAAGTATTAGGAACTTTATATGTATCAAGCACCTTCTTCATAAAAGCAATTGATCTCTTCTTATACTTCATGCTTCGCAGTACTGTTACAGCAGCCTCATCATCATAGCCTCTTGCAAACTGCTTTGCATACCTTGCAAACTTAGCTTTATCAAGTTCAGGAATATCAGAATAATTCTGGAATATCTCCATCGCTTCAATAATTCTTGTATTATCGAAATCCAGCTCAACTGCTGGTCTTCTCGCTTCAATATTACCAATATGGCATACTCCGGACCTGCACACATTAGAATACAGACTTACGCTGTCTGACCTGACAGCTGTAAGCGCATACTTATTATACAGGTGAATTCCTGTAAACATTCCGCTCGAATTATCCTCTCCAAAGAAATAATTGAGCAGAAGCTCAGTAATATCACCCTGCGCGTCTGACTTCTTAATATACATTCCTCTTCCAACACGGATTATCTCATCTTCATCAGCCAGTCTCTCAACTGCTCTGAAAAAAGCTTCCTGCTTCATTCTCTCAAATCCATGCTCATACATTTCATTAGCTGACACAACTGTGCCATCTGCCACATTATCAAAGTATTCTAATATCTTATCTCTGTTCTTCATAATTCTTTAGCATGGTGAAGTTATTACACTTCTTCAAGATTAATTGTCTCTGTTTCTTCTTCCTTGTCAGATTCTTCTGTCTGAGCCTCTTTCTCCTCAGTTTCTTCTGAATCTGATGCTTCTTTCTCATTGATTACCTTGACTTCAACTTCAACATCTCCGTCCTTCTCATCAAATATTACATTATCATCAAAGTCGTCCTCATCAGAAACTAAGAAATCATCTTCATCAACGAAATCAGAATCTTCCTCATCCTCTTCGTCAACATAGAAATTAACTGGAATAACCTCCACATTACTGCATACAGCCTTACCAATAATGTATACTGTGTGGATTCCTTCCTCATCAACATTGTCAACAAGATTCTTAACACCAGCTATCTTTCTTGAGATATCACATGTTGCATTGACACCTTCTGGAAGGATAATAGTTACTGAACTTGCATTACTTGAGAAATTAATATATACATCCTTCTCAAACACTGCAAGTCCGAGGTCAAGCACTGTCTTAGAAGCCACTGCCTTAAGTTCGCAGCCTGCAAATACTTCATCCTCTACTTCTATAACTTTCTTCTCTCCGATAGCATTATATTTACGAATCTCATCATCAAGACTGTCATTCTCTTCCTTAACGAATCTCTCTTTAGTCTTCTTGAACTTATCAAGTGCAACCTTACCTGCAACAGCAGCAGCACCTACTCCTAATACAACTTTAGCTAATCCATGTTTCTTTGCCATAGTATTAAATCCTCCTTGTTCACGCATTAATATACAATCTGTTCTCTCCCCACAAAATCTGGCTTCAGTATATCATATTACACGCCTAAAAATCAACGTGAATACACACATCCACAATAATTCTGTCTGTATAAATTATACTCATGCGAAAGCTCTATAGAACGCTTATATCCTTCCTTTTTCTTAAAATCAGATAAAAGATACGGCATATCATATTCCTCTGACAGCTTTAAGCCGATTTCATTAAGCTTTACGCTGTTCTTTAACGGACTTATCGTAAGTGTTGTTGTAAAATAATCGAATCCACCAGCCTTGGCAACCTCACAGGTCTTTCGAAGTCTCAGCTCATAACAGCGGAAACACCTCTCTCCGCCCTCTTTGCACTGCTCATACCCTCTGGCTATATCATAGAATTCTTTAGTATCATAATCGCCTTCTATGAAAGAGACCTTGTATTTTGCCGGAAATTCACTGATGAATCTCTTCTGTTCTTCAACTCTTTTTCTATACTCTTCCTCAGCAGATATGTTCGGATTATAGTAGAATACAGTTATGTGAAAATAATCAGAAAGATATTCAATACAATGACTGCTGCATGGTGCACAACAGCTGTGAAGAAGCAGGGTTGGAACAATCCCGTCCTTCTGGAATCCCGCTATCTTCTTATCAAGTTCTTTCTGAAAATTCCTCTGTTCAAAAGGTATACCCATATTACTTAACCTGTCCTGTTATCTCTTCTAACGCAGCATAAAGTTTTTCCATCTGCTCATCAGTTCCGATTGTAATTCTTAAATAATTATCAATAAGTGGCTGATTAAAATATCTGACAAATATGTTCTTTTCCTTAAGCTTTTCAAATATTTCTTTAGCTGGAACGCTCTTGTGTGTTGCAAATATAAAGTTAGCCTTAGAGTCTGGGAATGAGAATCCTAACTGTGAAAGTCTCTCCTTAGCGTTCTCTCTGGTCTTAACTATCTTACCCACACACTCTTCAAAGTATTCTTTATCATTGACAGACTCAATACCATAGCTTATTGAAGTTCTGTTCATTGTGTATGAATTGAATGAGAATTTGACATCATTAAGAGCCTTAATAAGCTCTGGATTACCGAAGCAGTAACCTATTCTCATACCAGCCATTGAGCGTGACTTTGAAAATGTCTGGACAACCAGAACATTTTCATACTTGTTGACAAGCTCCATTGCTGACTTTCCACCAAAATCAATATAAGCCTCATCAACAATAACAACTACATCCTGATTGTGTTTAATAATATCCTCAACCTTATCAAGTTCCATGTAAAGTGCTGTAGGAGCATTAGGGTTAGGGAATACCACACCGCCGTTCTCCTTATAATAATCTTCTGGAATGATATTAAAATCCTTATCCAGAGGCTGCTTCTCATATGGAATTCTGTAAAGGTCAGCCCATACACTGTAAAAAGAATATGAGATATTAGGGAACAGTATTGGCTTGTCTGAATTAAAGAATGTCAGGAAACACATTGACAATACATCATCAGAACCAACTCCTACGAATACCTGATTATCATTCATTCCATAATAAGATGCAATTGCATGTACAAGGTCTGTAACCTCAGGATCCGGATAAAGTCTTAAATCACTGATATTCATTCTCTCTGCTGCCTCAAGCACCTTAGGTGTTGGAGGATATGGATTCTCGTTAGTATTAAGCTTTACAA
This sequence comes from Evtepia sp., assembly GCA_963597265.1. GTDB lineage: Bacteria > Bacillota > Clostridia > Lachnospirales > Lachnospiraceae > Lachnospira. Next base: position 5,808 of record CAVBPJ010000047.1, read on the forward strand.
CATCTTTAACCTTAGGCTGCTCTCCAGGCACATATGGTTCAACTCTTCTGATATTCTTCTCCCATGTCTTCATATATACGTCCTCTTCTTTCACGAATAATTATAATCCCATCTCTTTAGCAACTTCTGCAAAATGTGGTAATGAATTAACAATTGTATCGTAAGATACACAATATGCAATTCTTACATATCCAGGGCATCCAAATGATGATGCAGGAACCATAAGAATATTGTGCTTCTTAGCTGCCTCACAGAAAACATTCTCATCTTCAACAGGTGACTTTACGAAAAGATAGAAAGCGCCCTCTGGCTTTACACACTCAAATCCTAACTTTGTAAGTCCTTCGTAGATTGCCTTTCTGTTCTTGTCATATGCTTCGAGATTAACCTGTGCATCAACGCATTTCGCAACAACTCTCTGCATAAGTGAAGGTGCATTAACGAATCCAAGAATTCTTGTTGCTACAGAAGCTGCTGACTTGACATCTTCTGAATCTGTAACCTCATCAGGAATAACAAGGTAGCCGATTCGCTCACCAGGAAGTGAAAGTGACTTGCTGTATGAGTAACCAACAATTGTATTGTCGTAATATTTAGTAAGATATGGAACATCAACTCCATCATAAGCCAACTCTCTGTATGGTTCATCTGCGATTAAGTAAATCTCTGTTCCGAACTCCTTCTGCTTCTTGTCCATGATAGCAGCCATCTTCTTGATAGTATCCTCTGAATATACAACACCTGTAGGGTTGTTAGGATTATTAACGATAACGGCTCTTGTCTTAGGTGTTATCTTAGCTTCGAACTCGTCAAGCTTAGGCTGGAAATCCACAGTGTTAGGTGAAACAACTACTAACTTTCCACCAAAATTGCTCACATAATTCCTATATTCACCAAAGAATGGTGCAAATGTCATAACCTCTTCACCAGGGTTAAGTAAAGTCTTGAATATTGTGTTAAGTCCTCCTGCTGCTCCAACAGTCATTACAATATTAGTATGGTTAAAATGTGTTCCGAATCTCTTATTAAGTGACTCAGCTATTGTCTGTCTTACATCCTCATATCCTGCATTACTCATGTATCCATGGATAAATGTTGACTCTTCATTATCAACTATGTCCTTAACTGCCTCGTTAACTTCTGCAGGTGCAGGCACATTAGGATTACCAAGTGAGAAATCATATACATTCTCTGCTCCGTATAACTTGGCAAGTCTGTTACCTTCCTCGAACATTGCACGGATTACCGAACTGTTTTTTACTAAAGAAACCATTGAATCAGCTATCATTGTTTACATCCTCCCAAAAAAATATGACTACATTATAATCAAATTCGTTTGATTTTACAACTTTCAATAGATATAATCATATGCTATTATTTAGATTAGTATTTCATTAATGCCAACGGGGGAGGAATATCATGTCTAAAACTCTTTATTCAGTATACAGATATATTGTTTTAGGTCTGTTTCTTATAATTAATATCTGGCTGTTTCTGTTAAGCATTTTCAGTACAAGCAGACTGACATCTGATGCAAGTGAACGGACTTATTACACAGGAGACCATGCATGGCTTCATGTAATCATACTTGCAATTCTTATTGCTGCAGTCTTTTATCTTGTAAGGAAGAACATTTTTACCAGAATTAACAGCTATCTTACCAATAACGAGAAAGCATTTATACGAATCCGCAATATATGTCTTATTATAATTGGTATAAGCGGGGCTGCATGGGTTCTGCTTACACAGAGTACTGCCGGGGCTGACCAGTATTATGTTCTTAATGCAGCGAGGGGACTCAGAAACGGCGATTATTCTGCATTCCAGTATAATGGCTATATTGCAAAATACACTAACCAGATTGGACTTCTGTTTATTGAGTACCTTGTCGGTTTCTTAGTTGGTGACTATAACTATCTGTTCTGGCAGCTTCTTAATGTTGTGATGATAGTATTCACTTACAAGATGTTTTCTGACATACTCGTACTTTTAAAGCTTCCACGGATTGCCAGCCTGTTTTCTATTATAATCGGGATTCTGTTCTTCCCATGGACTCTTTACAGTGTATTCATATACGGCAATGTTGCAGGATTATTCTTTGCCACTGCATCATTCAAGTACACAATGCTGTTTATTGACAGACTTAAAGAATTTAACCGTATTAAGATTTCATATATTGTTATAAGTGCTGTTTCCATGATGTTAAGCGTTATGGTGAAGAGTAATTATCTTATCTTCATGATTGCACTTATTATATACACTATTGCGGAAACTCTCAGACACCAAAATATCCAGATTATCCTTGTTACATGTGCCGTAATTGCCGGATTTGCAATTCAGGCTGTTGTTCCAAAGCTTGTTATCGAAAAGATTTCCGGCTGTAATCTTAACAATGGTGCTTCAAGCTGGACATGGATTGCAATGGGACTTCACCCATCTGACAGCAATGTTTATGCGGATGGATGGTACAGCGGAAGAATTGCCGCATTTTACGAGAATAACGATTATGATACCAGTAAGGAAGCAGAAGCGTCTAAAGCAGAGATTAAAGGTTATATTGACACTTATAAGAGTGATTCCAAAGCATTTGTATCTTTTCTTTCAAAAAAGGTTGCCTCTCAGTGGAACAACCCTGAATTCCAGTGTTTCTGGATAACCAATGTGCGAGGCAGCAACATTGAGAAAAGTGTTATAATATCAGAGATACTTTCTTTAGAAGGAAGTACTCCTTTCATTGCATTTCTTAATATAATGCAGAGTATTATTTTATTTGGAAGTATGCTTTATGCCATCAATGCACTTATTGGTGGTACTTTTGCTGGTGCTACTGTACTTCCTCTTACATTCATTGGTGGATTCATATTCCATCTGTTCTGGGAGGGCAAATGTCAGTACACACTTCCTTATTTCATGCTGTTACTGCCTCTGTCGGTTATTGGTTTTTACAGTATGGCAAAGAAACTGTCAGAGATTACTAAAAAACATTTATACAAATGCGGTGTATTCGCTATAATTCTTTTATTCATAACGATTATATTCAACCGTTTTATTATTCTTAATCAGGATGATAAGAGTTATAAGCAGTACAGGGAATACACTATCGAACAGCAAAAAATTTAACGGGAGGTTTTTATGAACAGACCTGATTGTTTATATATTGTAATTCCATGCTACAACGAGGAACAGGTTCTTCCTATTACCTCAGGCATGTTTCTTGATGAACTTAACCATCTTATCAACGCCGGAAAAATCAATCCTGACAGCAGAATTATGTTTGTCAATGATGGCAGTTCGGACAGCACATGGGATATTATTACGGATTTATCAAAGAAGGATGAACATTTTATCGGAATAAGCCAGAGCCGTAACCGCGGACACCAGAGCAGTGTTCTTGCCGGTCTTATTGAGGCTTCCAGATATGCTGATATGACTATTTCCATAGATTGTGATGGTCAGGACGATATTCATGCAATGGAGGATATGGTTGACGCTTACCACGATGGCTGTGATATCGTCTATGGTGTGCGTAATGACCGTTCTACTGATACATTTTTTAAAAGAAACACAGCTAAAGGTTTCTATAAAATCATGGCAAAGCTTGGTGCAGAAACCGTGTATAATCATGCTGACTACAGGCTTTTATCAAAGCGTGTTATTGATGAACTCGCACAATTTAAAGAAACTAACCTGTATCTTCGCGGGCTTATTCCACTCGTCGGTTTTAAGAGTACAAGCGTATATTATTCAAGAAATGAACGCCTTGCTGGAAAATCACACTATCCTTTCAGTAAAATGCTCAATCTTGCCTTAAACGGCATAACGAGCCTTAGTGTAAAACCTCTCCGCATTGTCATGTCTCTTGGTATTATCGTCTCAATCATCAGCTTTATCGGCGTTATATGGGCTGTTGTTGACAACCTGCTTGGCAACACCGTCACCGGCTGGGCAAGTACTGTATGTATCGTGTGCTTCATGGGTGGCATACAGCTTATGTGCCTTGGCGTTATCGGGGAGTACATTGGAAAGATATATATGGAAGTCAAGCACAGACCTCGGTTTATTATCAGTGAGAGGACTTATGAGGAGAAGGAGAAGAATAAGTAGATTCGAACGCGAGGGCAGAAAATCCACAACAACATAGCTCTTATCATCTTGTCCTTCCTATAAAAATCCTCATTTCCATTAATTTATAGGCATCATTTCATAAAATTCACTTTTTTTCAGCCTGTAAATGCCTTTTTCTCATGGTCTTAACCTATAAGAATCATTATTTCATCTGATTTATAGGTGTTTTTCTATTAATTTCAGCAAAAAATCTTCTTCAAAGCAAAAAAATACCTATAAGAAGTCAATTCAAAGACTCCTTATAGGTATTTTCATCATTATTTTATATCTATCTTAATAGTCAAGTTTAAAATCTGCCTATAAGACATATACATTAGCATCTTTTTATAGGTAAACGACTACTCCACCCCATCAATAAATCTAGCGACAAAGCTTAATGCTGCTCCAAGCTCTGACTTTCTGCCGCCGCCATCGGATATTCTTAAATACTCTGCGTCTGTATCAAATGAATAATCATTAACAAGACGCTCTTTAATACTATCCTCATATTGTTTAAGATATGGTGCAACTGTTCCACCGAGGACAATATCGCAGTCCATCATGGTGTATATGTTATTAATTCCAAGTGCCAGATTGTCCATATATTCATCTAACACATGTATATTATCAGCCTTTCCCTGCGCTGCCAGCTCAAAGAAATTATTAAGTGTCATATCCTGCTCTGATGATAACACTTTCTCTGAAACATATGCCTCAAGGCAGCCCTTCTTGCCACACAGACACTGCTTTCCACCCGGATGAATGACCATATGTCCGAATTCGCCTCCACGGTTATGAACACCACTTCGGATTGAGGATGCATTGATATATGCACCTCCGACACCCTCACCAAGCATGATATATATCTTCTCATCTTCAGGTTTTCCATTAAACCAGTGGTCCGCATACGCTTCTGCTCTTGCATCATTCATGACTACTGAATGATAACCAATAGCTGATGTCAGCTTTGTAAGGTCATAGTTCTTAACTTTTAATGGAGGGGCTGAGATAAGAATCTGCTTATCATCATCAAGTATTCCGGGAACTGTAATTCCAATGCCAAGAATGTCATCTTCGCCCGCACCTGCATAATCCACTGCATGCTTTACTGCTTCAGACATTTTCTCTATATATGCACTGCCTTTGCTAAAATGTGCTTTAACAACCATACTGTATATAATCTGTCCTTTAAGTCCGACTACATCTACATTAATATGGTCAGCTTTAACATTCACACTGACAGCCTTTTTGGCATTATTGTTAATAGTAATTGCCTGTGCCCTTCTTCCACCTGTAGAAGTGAAGTTGCCTACATACTCAATAAGTCCTTCTTCCATGAGCATCTTAAGATTCTGATTGACAGTCGGCAGTGACAGACCTAACTTGTCTGCTATCTCCTGTCTTGATATCTTATCAGAATTATATATCAGCCTGAATATGCGGTTTTTATTAAGTTTCTTTACATCTGTGTTAGTTAGTTTCTGTGATGAATTCATCCATTACCTCTCGCCTGATTCCGGTCAACTTGTGTTTCAGTTATATTATTCGCCAAATACAGCAATATAATCTTTCTTGAACTTCTCAATTCCTGCATCTGTAAGTGGATGGTGAACCATCTGCTCAATTACCTTATATGGTACAGTTGCGATATCAGCTCCTGCAAGTGCACAGTCTGTAATATGTATTGGATTTCTTACGCTTGCACAGATAATCTCTGTCTGGAGATCATAGTTAGCAAATATATCTGCAATATCCTGAATAAGATTAATTCCAGGCTGTGATATATCATCAAGTCTTCCAAGGAATGGTGATACATATGCCGCACCTGCTCTTGCTGCAAGAAGTGCCTGATTAGCTGAGAATATTAATGTAACATTAACCTTTATTCCCTCAGATGATAACACCTTAGTAGCCTTAAGACCTTCAACTGTCATAGGAATCTTAACAACCATGTTAGGATGGATTGCTGCAATCTCTCTTCCCTCTTTAATCATTCCTTCTGCGTCCTCTGTAGTAGCCTTAACCTCTCCACTTATAGGTCCGTCAACAATAGAAGTAATCTCCTTGATAACTTCCTTGAAGTCTCTTCCTTCCTTGGCAATAAGTGATGGATTAGTAGTTACACCACAGATAACTCCCATGTCATTAGCCTTACGGATATCCTCTACATTTGCAGTATCAATAAAAAACTTCATAATAAAATCCTCCTTATTAATCACTTATTAATTGTTCTAAATACATTCTTTAATGCCGGATAGATACATCTGAATCTGTTGTACTTATCCTCGTATCTTTCTATTATCTTCTCGTCTGGTCTGATTGTCTTTCGTACTTTAACGAGAGCATTAGACGCTTCTTCAACGCAATTATACTCCCCGGCTGCAACCATGGCAAGCATTGCCGCCCCCATAGCTGGGCCTTCCTCTGATACTAACAATTCTACAGGAATTCCAAGTACATTAGCCATTATCTTACACCACAGCTCTGACTTGGCGCCACCGCCGCACATACGGGTTGACTCTACCTTAATACCGAGACTCTTTGCAACCTCGAAGCAGTCTCTTATTGCAAATGCAACACCTTCCAGAACTGCCTGTGTCATGTCCTTGCGTTCTGTATCCATTGTCATTCCTATAAATGTGCCTCTTGCAAATTCATCATTGTGTGGAGACCTCTCACCCATCAGATATGGCAGGAAATATACATTATTATTGCCAAGGTCATCATCTGTTATCTGTGACTGTTCTCCTGCATAATCATTAGTTCCAAGTATCTTGTCCATCCACCAGCCATTAGCTGAAGCTGCACTTAATATACAACCCATAAGGTGATATCTTCCATCTGCATGCGCGAAAGAATGAAGTGCATTATTGGAATCTACTCCGAATTCCTTGCTGGAAATGAATATTGTACCGCTTGTTCCTAACGAAACATTGCAATGTCCGTCACCGACAGTTCCTGTTCCTACTGCTGCCGCTGCATTATCACCTGCACCAGCAGCAACAATCACTTCACTGCCTATTCCAAGTTCATCTGCAATATCTTTCTTTACAGTGCCAACGCACTCGCTGCTTTCAAATATCTTAGGCATCTGGTTCTTAGTAACACCACATATGTCAAGCATCTGGCTAGACCAATTTCTGTTCTTTACATCAAAAAGTAACATTCCAGAAGCATCTGACACATCTGTACAATGCACACCTGTAAGACGATATGCTATGTAATCCTTTGGAAGCATTATCTTGTCTATCTTAGCAAAATTATCCGGTTCATTCTCCTTCACCCACAATATCTTAGGTGCTGTGAAACCTGCAAATGCTATGTTTGCCGTATATTCTGATAACTTGTCCCTGCCTATCACTTCATTAAGGTACTCGCACTGCTTTGTTGTTCTTCCGTCATTCCACAATATAGCCGGTCTTATCACCTCATCATTCTTATCAAGAATAACAAGTCCGTGCATCTGTCCTCCAAAGCTGATACCACCAACGGCTGATTTATCCTGTCCGTCAAGCAGTTCTTTCATGCCTTCTATACATGCATCATACCAGTCATATGGATTCTGCTCTGACCAGCCAGCCTTAGGGAAATCAATCGGATAACTCTTAGAAACATTTGCAATAATATGTCCTTCCGTATCCATAAGGACAAGCTTCACCGATGAAGTACCAAGGTCAATTCCTATATAATTCATACCAGTCTCCTTTCCACAATCATATATCTGCACTGAGTCTGTTTATGCAAATGGGTTCTCACTCTTGTAAAGCATACCCTTAGGCTGGTTGAATGACACATCCTCAACACCGATATACTTAAACACATCAAAAAGTGTTTTGCCAAAATGTCCGAATGCAACAGCACCATGATGTGGGAAGTTGCCTTCAATAAGCACATGTCTGTAAAATCTTCCCATCTCTGGAATTGCAAATATTCCTATTGCACCAAATGAGCGTGTTCTTACAGGAAGGACTTCACCCTGTGCTATATAAGCAGCAAGCTTGTTGTCTGATGAATTCTGAAGTCTGAAAAATGTTATATCTCCCGGAACAATATCTCCCTCAAGTGTACCATTAGTCACTTCTTCTGGAAGTGAACGTGCCATAATCATCTGGTTTCTCATCTCACAGAATGATAATTTGCTTGATGCAGTGTTGCCACAGTGGAATCCCATAAATGTATCCTTCTGTGTATAAGCATATTTACCTGCGATATCTTCGTTGTAGATATCTGCTGGAACTGTATTATTAATATCAAGAAGTGTAACAATATCGTCACTTACAACTTCTCCGATGAATTCACTTAACGCACCATATATATCAACCTCACATGATACTGGTATTCCTCTTGATGTAAGTCTTGAATTAACATAACAAGGAACACAACCGAACTGTGTCTGGAATGCTGGCCAGCACTTACCTGCTACTGCAACATATTTTCTTGAACCCTTATGTGATTCAACCCAGTCAGTTAATGTAAGCTCATACTGTGCAAGTTTGCTTAAGATTTCTGGCTTTTTATTACCTGCACCAAGCTCTCTCTCCATATCCTTGACAACATCAGGAATTCTCTCATCTCCTGCATGCTTATTAAAGCTTTCGAACAGATCAAGCTCTGAATTTTCCTCAATCTCAACCCCAAGATTGTATAAACCTGCAATTGGTGCATTACATGCAAGGAAATTGTTAGGTCTTGGACCAAAGCTGATAATCTTAAGATTGCTTAATGCGTATACAGCCTTTGCTACAGGTATGAATTCATGAATCATGTCAGCACATTCTTCTGCTGTTCCGACAGGATACTCAGGAATATACGCCTTAACTCCACGAAGCTTAAGATTGTAGCTTGCGTTAAGCATTCCGCAGTAAGCATCGCCTCTTCCCTGAACAAGACCGCCATTAGCTGATGTCTCCTCTGCTGCCGCAATGAACATCTTAGGTCCGTCAAAATTCTTGGCAAGCATTGTCTCTGCAATCTCAGGTCCGAAGTTACCAAGATATACACAGAGTGCATTACATCCCGCATTCTTGATATCCTCAAGTGCCTGCATCATATGTATCTCACTCTCAACAATACATACTGGACATTCATAGATATCGTCCTTGCCGTACTTTGCTTCATATGCATTTACAAGATTCTGTCTTCTTGTAACTGAAAGTGATTCTGGAAAGCAGTCTCTTGAAACTGCTACAATACCGATTTTCATAACTGGTGTATTATTCATAATTATCTCCTTTTCCCTAAACTGTTATATTCTCTCCTCTTAAGCCGTTAAATGCTCCCTCTATATGAGCATCTTCATGGGCTATAAGCCATTTATTAGATGCCGCAAGCAGCTTGTCTTCTGCTGTTGCATGAGTATTAACTACATCAAGATTAGTTCCTTTTGGAAGTACAACTACACATTTAAATCCATGTCCATCTACACCGCATGGTGCATAATGCAGAGTTGTTGCATACACTTCAATGGCAGTTCCCTTAGGTACAAAGAACCCTTCAACCTTAGATGTATCATATGTAAAATCATCTTCCACATCTTCTCTCTTGCCAAGCAGCAGAATCATATCTGTTGCCGCAATATTCACTTCTGAACTTCTGTGATATTCCAGTGCATTAAGCTTCTGGTTATGTCCATTACAGTAACCTGTCTGAACAGGACATCCGCCATATACACTCTCTTCCATCACCTTATGAATCTGTGTATTTTCAAGCTTTTCATCACCTGCAACATACACAACATCATCCGGCATATCATACGAATTCATAAGTTCTACTATCCCGCTGGTATCAACATCAGCAATTACCCTGCCGTATTTCTTAAATCCAGCATCCAATACACTCTGCAAAATAATACCTCCTTTAGAACAAACAATAACTTTTATAAAACATCTTTCCAAAAGTTATTCTATCACTGTTTTATTTTTATTTCAATAAAAAAATCTCCGATTATCAAAAATGTATCCTTGTAACAGATACATTTCCGATAACCGGAGATTAAATAATCTGATTATACTGCTTTACATTATAATTCTTGATAAAGCATCAATAACAATTCCCCATGCTACACCACTCACATAAAGAATAGCAAGAATTCTTAAATTATCCTTCATATCATCATTCTCTCTGAACAATACAAGAATACCTACTCCTGAACCAGCAAGCAGTCCTGCCATAAGAGAACCAAGTCCAAGCACACCTTCAATATAAAGCTGTGTTAATACTACTGATGATGCACAGTTAGGGATAAGACCTATCACACCCGCTATCACAGGTCCGATAACAGGCTTATTAAGGATAAGATTTCCCAAAGTATCTTCACCAACAAAGTGAATTAAAGTATTAAGTGCAAATGAGATAACAACAATAAATGCAAATATTGTTATAGTATGTCTTAATGCTGACTTGAATATGCTTGTTTCACAGCCACAGTGGTCATGATCACATACATGTCCAATCTTTTCTACCATGTTATAGCTCTTCTTTGATCTTCTCACAATCATATCAATTGCAAGACCCATTATAAGACCTATAATCACTTTCATAAGTATAAGCTGTAAAAGAACTAACACATTAACATGCTCAGATAAGAATACTGGTATCATCTCATCTGAAGTAGACATAAATATAGCAATAAGTGTTCCCATAGTAATTACTTTACCTGCATACAGGTTAGATGCCGCTGTAGAAAAACCACACTGTGGAACAGCTCCAAGTAACGCACCTATAACAGGGCCCGCTTTTCCAGAATTCTTAACAAACTTCTTAGTCTTGGCACTTGTCTTATGCTCAAGATACTCCATAGCAAGATAAGTCAGAAAAAGAAACGGCAACAGTTTAACACTATCAATGATAGTATCAAATACCACATCCATCATGATATACAATCGTCCTTTCTTAAAAACAGTCACATAGTTACATATTCATTATGCCTTGGCAAAAAGCTTCTTATAAGGCTCTTCTCCTGAAAAAACCTTTCTTGCTTTGTCTGATTTCTTCATAATAAGCTTAGTAACCAAATAGCCTATTACTCCATACAGTGATCCTAACACGAGACTCGCAAGTACATCTGTTGGATAATGAACTGTAAGATATAATCTTGAAATTGCAATCAGAGCTGCAAGTATAACTGCGGGAATTCCTTTCTTTCTGTCCCACAATATAATAGCCAATGCCGCTGCAAAAGAAGCTGATGTATGTCCTGATGGGAAAGACCAGTCTTTAATACTATTAAATATTCCATACAGATTCTCAAATGTCGGATCTGCATTAAATGGTCTTATTCTCGCTGACAGATTCTTCATAATTCCATTACACATAATAAGCGAAAGAATAAGTCCTATTGCCATACTAAGTCCTAACTTTCTGTCTTTCTTAAACACCGGGATAAATAAGAATACTGCACATAACAGAATCCAGAATATTCCTGCATTACCCAGACAGGTTATAGCATACATAATCGGATCTGTTACAGGATTATGTAATGATTCAAACCAATGTAAAATCTGAAGCTCCATAATTGTCTCCTTATCATATCATTCTAACATGCTCCTTTTCAGGCACATTAGATTATTCTATGATATAAGAAAACATTTGTCAATTAAAAGAATATGTTTTTTCATAGTAACATTTACCTTTTCTTCCACCAAATGGATAATCATACTCTTCTGTTACTCCTATCTGGAATAATCCCTTGTCCAGATCAGATGCTATCAGCCTTACCTCAATATTACCGTCAGACACTACTCTATCACTTAAAACCGTACAGAATTCCTGCATCAGATCTGTTAATATCTGCTGTCTCTTCACCTCGTTGTATGTTGTAAAGTCTGTATCTGCATATACATCTCCCATCCTGTCAAATGCGAAGTCCATCGCACTGTCAAGACTCTGGTTAACTTCATCTCTTCTTATATTATTCCCGGTGATTGTTGCATGTATCATAATAATAAGTGCTATTGCCACTATAACCCCGCTGCATGTAATAACTCCTCTCAATAAATCTCAGCTCACAAAATATCTGGCTAGCCCCTTATATGTACGCTGTGATGAATATCCGAACATAGCGGCTGTCAATGAATATTCCAGCGTATATTCCATATATTCATAATCACCAGCTCTGCTGACATTACCATATGTAAGCTTCATGCCTCCTTCCTGCACTGAACGTGATAACATATCAAGTCTTTCATCTCTTAACTGCATGGATAATTCTTTATCCGGAACATCTCCGCAATATGCTTCAATATAATTCTCAACATACTGGCTTATCTCACCAGCATCTGACACTCTCTGGTTGATTCGTATGAAATCAATTGAGAAAAAACACACCAGTGCAAATATAATAAGATATATTGATGTTTCAATTATTCCTTTCATTAATCTTCCCCTTTACCAGCTATCCAAGACATGAAGCAATTACACTTACAAGTATGTTTCTGTATGCAGCCATCGACATTCCAACAAGCATCATTACTATCATAACAGCACATACTCCTATAACTGTTTCACCATATGTATTAACAATATCTTTCATCCGCCTGTCACTCCCATAAAAACACTCACGAATACTGCAAGCATTGAATATGTAACAATAATCCCCATAATAACGCCCGCATATTCATCAATCATATGTTCCATAAACACCTCCGGCTATAAGTACATATTAACAACAAGCATCATATCTACAGCCATCTTAAAAGCAACAAAAAATGTCGGCACATACTCAGAAAATCTCATCATGCTTGTACTGTCCATATATCTTGCAGTCTCTGCTTTATCTGACAGTTCATAGTTTCTTCTTACAAGCGCATTAATAGTCTGGTTCATGCTATCTCTGTCAAGATCACCTATTGAATACAACATTCTGACCGCCGACTGTATGTCCATAACGTCAAACTCACTTAAGAATTCATAATACGGTTTAATATCGGATGGATTAAGTTCAATATCATATATAAACTTCTCTAACGGTTCTTTCATAATAACCGGACAGTCATCATATGTATCTTCAACCGCCGACAGAAGTGGTTTATTCTCAAGATTAACCGCCAGATCTCTTAACCACTCTGTAAATCCACAATACAGATCATTCTTGACCTTCTTGACGGCTGTCTTTCTCTGTGTGAAAGGTGTTGTGATAAGAACAATCATCACAACAGCCAGACATACTGCCGGAATCTTTAACTGCATTACAATAAGCAATACAACAGCAGCACACATACCCACCCATATAGGAACCATTCTTAAAGTAACCTGTCCTGCCTTAGACTTAAACACCGAATTATAATCACTTATTATCTGGTCATCAGTTCTGCTCCTGCCTATCCAGTCAAAGCCATAATGCTTTCTTGTAAATGTATAAAACACAATGCACAGCAGTACAAATAACACAGAAATTCCCTGATACGCGAATGTCGATGTAATGCTTAATGGCTCTTTGGCAAACATATTAAGCATGTTGCACATTACAGTAGTAAGCAGCGCAAGCACCATACTTATAGCTATTCCAATGGTAATATCACGCTTTATCTTCTTTATCTCATTCTGGTACTTATAAACATTATTGACCCATCTGTCAAAATCTTCTAACAGAACTTCCATTGCGCCTCTGTATCTTCCGCCCTTCTCTTCAACGCTTACAATAAACTTGTGTAAAGTCCTTATTCTTGCACAATCATATTCTTCTTCAATAATTCTTAATGCATCTTCATATACACACTGTCCCATTCCATACTCAAGTTCCTCAATTGCACGCGAAAGGCACCGCTTCAGCCTTCCCGTACTAATCGCATACGCATCCTTTAATGCCATATTAACCTTGGGATTTCTTATAAATGAATACGTCATCTGATGCAGATATACATCCACATCCGCAAATCTTGCTGCCTCACTCCGCTCTTTAAAATAATTCCTGACTAATCCCGGAATCATGGCAACAGCAACGAGCATAACAGCCAATGCCAGCACATAATTAATTCTGTATAACAGACAGGCACCATACACTCCGGCACCTGCTGCTATTGTAGTTATAACGAATCTTCTTACCGGCATAACCCCATTCATATCTCTTACATCTTCCATAAGCTGTGTAACAGATAAATATCTTAATACCTTCTTCAATCATGCCTCCATGTATACGGATTATCTATTCCGTACTTAATAAACTTCTCCATAATATCCGGTGGGAGATCATTATCCAGAAACTCCCCGTCTTCATATATAACTGTGCATATATTCTCTCCGTGATATCTGCTTAAAAATCCCACCTGGCTGATATGTCTTCTTTCAAATCTGTCACAGTCAACAAGCAGAACAAGATCAATATACTTGTATATACTGTTAATAAATCTGTCAGACGATTCACCATTACCAAGCATAGAATACATTCTGTCAGGCATATCCCTGATATCATCAAGATGCATCGTTGTCATGCAGTATGCTCCTGTTGACAGACTGTTAAGCAGCTCCATTACCTCCGGTCCTCTCGACTCTGAAAGAAGCACCCAGTCAATATTATGACGCAGTCCTGCCCTTATAATATCCTGATATGTAACCTTGGAATCCACGAAAAACTCAACACATTTGTTATGAGGATTAATCTGTCTGTAATGAATCTCCTGATTATCTTCATACACTCCTACCTTCTCCTCAGCAGGTATAAATGTAGCAAGATACTTGAGCAGTTCTGTCTTTCCAGCATGTGGCTGTCCACCTATTACTGTAGAAAGATGCGCTGTCACACAATTCTCTAACAATGTAATAATACTTTCTGGAGCATAGTCAGATCTGACAAGATCGGTATGACCAAATCGCAGCTTCTGGGGTATCTTTCTTATTGCCATACTCTTTCTTCCGCATCTTGATTCATGCCATATAGAAATTCTTAAAGATTCAGTATTCGCCTCTAATATCGGATGCATCCTGTTAAAAGATGCACCCATAATATTAGCAAGCCTTATAGACAGATTATCCATATATCTGTCGCTTAGTTCTTTCATGGAAATATAGCAGCCTCTGCCTAACTGTGTTATCCATAGATTATATCCATCCCTCTCGATATCAGTTACAGTCTCATCGGATATCTCTTCTTTAATCTCTGAGAATATGTCTTCCTTGTTATTCTCAATGAGTTCCTGAAGCTGTTCTTTCTCCATATTGTTTCCTCATACTATTCCCCATCACTAGGTCTGCTCGCATCAATAGCATCATATATATGCTCCTTATACGAGATATCGCTTACTGCCCCCTTGGTTCTGTCTGTAACAATAGTAACAACCGCTGCTGTAAGCAATACTGCAGCAAGCACCCCCGCAAGTGCTATAACAACCTTTCCATAATGTTCGATAATATCATGCATATACAATTCCTCCTCTGGAT
>CAVBPJ010000048.1:0-20731 GCA_963597265.1 Evtepia sp.
ATAATAAGCAACATGAATTGAACAGTGATGTACACAAAGGCGTGTAAGCAGTTTGGGAAAACTGCCTGCACGCCTTTTTTGCATTCTGTTCAATCAGGAACAGAACCTGATCAACTCTGTTACCGCCAATTAATTAAAAAGAATTTCTGATTAGGGAGGAAATGGTTATGCAAGAGATTTTATCAGCAGTAGACGGCGAATTATTCGGCGTGTGGTTCCTTATAGGTGCAGCTCTTGTTTTCTGGATGCAGGCAGGATTCGCCATGGTAGAGACAGGATTCACAAGAGCAAAGAATTCAGGTAACATTATTATGAAGAATCTGATGGACTTCTGTATTGGTACAGTAATGTTCATTCTTATCGGATTCAGTTTCTTATTAGGTGAAGATTTACTTGGTTTTATCGGAAAGCCTGGTTTTGATATCTTCACAGCTTATGCAGATTTTGATTTTTCAAGTTTCGTATTTAACTTAGTATTCTGTGCTACAACAGCTACTATTGTTTCAGGTGCTATGGCTGAGAGAACAAAGTTCTTATCATATTGTGTATATTCAGCAGTTATCTCAGCTCTTATCTATCCAATAGAAGCTCACTGGATCTGGGGCGGCGGCTGGCTTGCCCAGTTAGGCTTCCATGATTTCGCTGGTTCATGCTGTATTCACATGGTTGGTGGTATTGCAGCTCTTATCGGTGCTAAGATTCTTGGACCTCGTATTGGTAAGTTTGAAAAGGATGCTAATGGTAAGGTAGTTAAAGTAAATGCGTTCCCAGGACACAACATTCCACTTGGTGCGCTTGGTGTATTCATTCTGTGGTTTGGCTGGTACGGATTTAACGGTGCAGCAGCAACAACAATTGAGGATTTAGGATCAGTATTCCTTACAACTACAATTGCTCCAGCAGTTGCAACAGTAACATGTATGATATTCACATGGGTAAGATATGGTAAGCCAGATGTTTCAATGTGTTTAAATGCTTCACTTGCAGGTCTTGTTGGTATAACAGCTCCTTGTGATGTAACAGATGCATTTGGTGCAACAATGGTAGGTATTGTTTCAGGTCTCTTAGTAGTATTCGGTGTATGGCTTCTTGACTACAAGCTTCACATTGATGATCCTGTAGGTGCTGTAGCAGTACATATGATGAATGGTATCTGGGGTACAATCGCTGTTGGTCTTTTCGCAACAAGCTCAGCTCCTGGATATGCAATTGCCCTTGAAGGCGGAACAATTAAGGGCGAAGGTCTTTTCTATGGTGGTGGATTCACACAGTTAGGACTTCAGTTATTAGGATTTGTAACAGTTGCAGCATGGGCTGCAGTATGCATGACAATTGTATTCCTTGTAATCAAGGCTACTATCGGACTCAGAGCTTCTAAGGAAGAAGAAATCAGAGGTCTTGATATTATGGAACATGGTCTTTCAAGTGCTTATGCAGGATTTGAATTCGGCGGAATGGATTTTGTTGACGGAGATGTTGATGTAATCGGTTCAGAATCAATGGAAGCTTCAGTACCTGCTCTTGTAAGAACATCAGAAGATGGCGAAGGCAAGAAGATTACTAAGGTTGAGATTCTTATGAAGCAGGAGAGATTCGAGAGATTCAAGAAGGCTATGAACGATATCGGAGTTACAGGTATGACAGTTACACAGGTTCTTGGATGTGGTACTCAGAAGGGTGCTCCTGAATATTACAGAGGTGTTCCAATGGATATCCAGCTTCTTCCTAAGACACAGGTTGAGATGGTAATATCATCAGTTCCTGTAATGGATGTTATCAATGCTACAAGAAAGGCACTTTATACAGGTCATATCGGTGATGGTAAGATTTTCGTATATGATGTTGAGGATGTAGTTAAGGTAAGAACCGGTGAGTCAGGATTCGATGCTCTTCAGGGTGAGGATGACTAATATAGTATAAGCGGATGCGGACTATATAGACTGATACGGTCGAATATATTTAATCAATAATGAGAATGGACTTTTTCAATGAATAAATGTTGAGAAAGTCCATTTTTAAATGTAATTGTACGGATTTTAATAATTAAATAAGCATGAAATCTCACATTTTAGCCTTTACTTTTGGCTATAAAGATAATAAAATAATAAATAATATGTAGGGACGTATAATGTATATCTGGTAATGTTTATCAGGTACATTTATGCCGCCTAAATTTTCTTAAGGAGGAAATATTTATAATGGCAAGACAGAAACATTCTATGGATGGTAATACAGCCGCTGCACATGTAGCTTATGCATATACAGAAGTTGCTGGTATCTATCCAATCACACCATCAAGCCCAATGGCAGATTATGTTGACCAGTGGTCAGCAGCCGGAAGAAAGAACATTTTCGGCAGTACTGTTAAGGTAGTTGAGATGGAATCAGAGGCTGGTGCCGCAGGTACAGTTCATGGTTCTTTAGGTGTAGGTGCATTAACAACAACATTTACAGCTTCACAGGGCCTTTTACTTATGATTCCTAATATGTACAAGATAGCTGGTGAGCAGCTCCCATGCGTATTCGACGTATCTGCCCGTACAGTATCATCACACGCATTGAATATCTTTGGCGATCATTCAGATGTATACGCATGTCGTCAGACAGGTTTTGCAATGCTTTGTGAAACTAACCCACAGGAAGTTATGGACCTTTCTCCAGTAGCTCACTGTGCAGCACTTGAAGGAAAGACTCCTTTCCTTAATTTCTTTGATGGTTTCCGTACATCACACGAGATTCAGAAGATTGAAGAGTGGGATTACGAAGATCTTAAGGATATGTGCCCAATGGACGCAGTTGAAGAATTCAGAGCACATGCTCTTAATCCTAATCATCCATCAGCTCGTGGTTCACATGAGAATGGTGATATCTTCTTCCAGCACAGAGAAGCTTGTAACTCAGTTTATGATGCACTTCCAGCAGTAGTTGAGAAGTATATGAACAAGGTTAACGAGAAGCTCGGTACTAACTATGGATTATTTAACTACTATGGTGCTCCAGATGCAGAGCGAGTAATCATCGCTATGGGTTCTGTTAACGACGTAGTAGAAGAAGTTATTGATTACCTTACAGCTAAGGGTGAAAAGGTTGGTCTTGTTAAGGTAAGACTTTACAGACCATGGTCATCAGAAGCTATCTTAAAGGTTATTCCTAAGACAGCTAAGAAGATTGCTGTACTCGACAGAACAAAGGAGCCAGGTTCTCTTGGTGAGCCTCTTTTCCTTGATGTTGCTACAACACTTCGTGAAGCAGGACTTAACGACATCACATTAGTTGGTGGCAGATATGGTCTTGGTTCTAAGGATACACCACCTTCATCTATCTTCGCTGTATATAAGGAATTAGAGAAGGATGCTCCTAAGAGCAGATTCACAATCGGTATCGTTGATGATGTTACTAACCTTTCACTTCCAGAAGTTAAGCCAGCTCCAATTACTTCAGCTCCTGGTACTAAGGAATGTAAGTTCTGGGGTCTCGGTGGAGATGGTACAGTAGGTGCTAATAAGAACTCTACTAAGATTATCGGTGACCACACAGATAAGTACATCCAGGCATACTTCCAGTATGATTCTAAGAAGACAGGTGGTATCACAATTTCTCACTTAAGATTTGGTGATAACCCAATTAAGAGTCCATATTACATCAACCAGGCTGACTTCGTAGCATGTCATAACCCAGCATATGTTACACAGGGTATGAAGATGGTACAGGATGTTAAGCCAGGCGGAGTATTCATGATTAACTGCCAGTGGTCAGATGAAGAATTAGGACATCATCTTAACGCTGAAGCTAAGAAGTATATTTATGATAACAAGATTCAGCTTTACACAATCAATGCTATTGATAAGGCTATCGAAATCGGTATGGGTAAGAGAACTAACACAATCTTACAGTCTGCTTTCTTTAAGTTAGCTGATGTAATGCCTATCGATGATGCTATTAAGTTCATGAAGGAAGCTGCTAAGAAGTCTTACTCTAAGAAGGGTGATGCTGTAGTAGAGATGAACTACAAGGCTATTGATGCTGGTGTAGATGCTATACATAAGGTTGAAGTTCCAGATTCTTGGGCTAATCCAGAAGCTGATGCTCCTAAGGAAGCTAAGACAGGACGTCCAGAAGTTGTTAAGTTAGTTAACGACCTTCTTGAGCCAATCTCTAAGATGGATGGTGACAGTCTTCCAGTTTCAGCATTCAAGGATTGCGCTGATGGTCAGTTCGAAACAGGTGCTTCTGCATACGAGAAGAGAGGAACAGCAGTTATGGTTCCTGAGTGGGATCCAACAGCCTGCGTTCAGTGTAACAGCTGTGCATTTGTTTGTTCACATGCAACAATCAGACCATTTATTCTTTCAGCTGATGAAGTTACAGCAGCTCCAGAGAACATCAAGCTTGCAGATTCTAAGCATGCTGTAGATACAACTATGAAGTATACAATGTCTGTATCTCCATTAGATTGTATGGGATGTGGCGAGTGTGTTACTGTATGTCCTAAGGCAGGAGAAGCTATTAAGATGGTTCCACAGGAATCTCAGTCAGCTGAGCAGCCTGTATTTGATTACCTCGTTGCTAACGTTGGTAAGAAGGAAATCAAGCCAGCACTTGTTGAAACTCCAATCGGTTCTCAGTACAACCAGCCATTACTTGAATTCTCAGGTTCATGTGCAGGATGTGCAGAGACATCATATGCTAGATTAATTACACAGTTATTCGGTGAGCAGATGTACATTTCTAATGCTACAGGTTGTTCTTCTATCTGGGGTAACCCAGCTGCTACTTCACCATATACAGTAAACAAGGATTCTAAGAAGGGTCCAGCTTGGTGTAACTCATTATTCGAGGATAATGCTGAGCACGGTTTAGGTATGTACATTGGTCAGAAGTACATCAGAGAGCAGGCTATTGAGATGATCGAAGAGATGGCTGCATCTGATAAGGCATCTGCTGAGTTCAAGGCAGCAGCAGCTAAGTACATCGAGACTAAGGATGATACTAAGGCTAACACACCAGCTACAGAAGCTCTTGTTGCAGAGTTAGAGAAGGCAGCTGCAGATGGTTGTCCAACAGCTCCACAGGTATTAGCTAAGAAGGATTACCTTGCTAAGAAGTCTGTATGGATCTTCGGTGGTGATGGATGGGCTTACGATATCGGTTACGGCGGATTAGACCACGTACTTGCTTCTGGTGAGAACGTTAACGTTATGGTATTCGATACAGAGATGTATTCTAACACAGGTGGACAGGCTTCTAAGGCTTCTAACATCGGTGAGGTTTGCCAGTTCGCTGCAGCAGGTAAGGAAATCGGAAAGAAGAGCCTTTCTGAAATCGCTATGCAGTATGGTTATGTATATGTAGCTCAGATCGCTCTTGGTGCTAACATGGCTCAGGCTCTTAAGGTAATCAAGGAAGCAGAAGCTTACAACGGACCATCACTTATTATTGGTTACGCTCCTTGCGAACTTCACGGTATCGCTAAGGGTGGTATGAACCACTGCCAGGATGAGATGAAGAAGGCTGTTAAGGCTGGTTACTGGAACCTCTTCTCATTCAACCCAGCACTTAAGGCTGAAGGAAAGAATCCATTCACACTTACATCTAAGGAAGGTGATGGATCATATCAGGAATTCCTTAATAACGAGGCTCGTTATACAAGACTTGTTAAGCCATTCCCAGAAAGAGCTGAGAGACTCTTCGCTAAGTCTGAGGAAGTTGCTAAGGAAAGATATGAGCACCTTCAGAAGTTAGTTGAACTTTACAAGTAATTAATATACAACTTAATAGATTGTATGTTTCTCAAATGCTCCCGCAGGGCTTGTCCCTGCGGGAGTTTTTTGTGTGGTGGGGAGTTAAACTTTTTTGGAAAGTGCTTCGTATATATATGTAGAAGGGAAGCAAGAAAAAGTGGTGAATTGGACTTAGAAGTGTGGTGAGACATGGAGAAAGTCCAAAAGGAACGAGTAAAAGCTGCGGATTGGACTTTGAAGCGGAGAGAGACACGGAGAAAGTCCAAAAGGGATGAGAAAGAGTAACAGGCTGGTCTATGAATCGGAGAGAAGACAGGAGGTATCTTATGAAGAAGAAAATAAATGGAAAAGCTATAGCAGCAATTATTGTTGCACTGGCAGTTGTGGGGATTGCAGTGTATCTGATAAGCAGTACATTAACACAGGTAGTTAATATTGATATCAGTGGATATAGTGAGATGACAATAATGTCTGGCGGTACTGGAAAGACTATAACACCTAATGAGGAACAGAGGGCGCAGATAAGCAGTATGGTAAAGAATATGAATCTTAAAGCAAAGAAATTTCCACAGGCTAATGGTTGGGGATATCGCATTACTTATTATAAAGATGGGGTGGCAAATACAATTGTACTTGCTGGAAAAGTTACATGGAATGGGGCAGACTATAAGGTAGATAAAGAATCGTATGATAAACTGAAAGAATATATTGATACTTTGTATAAATAACTTGATAATCAAACTAATTTGTATTATAATTTGAAAATCAAAATAATTGGAGGCTCAAATTGAATACAAATGTTATGAACAGGAAAAATTTGATTACAAGTATTATTTTTAAGGCGATATCGCTGATTGCTTCGGTGTATGGTCTGGTGTTTACGATTGACAGCATTATGTCATTCACATTTTTTACAACGCTGTCTAATGTGGCGATTGATATTGTGCTGGCAGTGTTTATTGTGCTTGATGTTATACTGCTCACTAAGGGAAAGGATTATAAGAACAATGGGCTTTATATACTTAAATTCCTTATGACACTTTCAATTACACTGACATGTCTGGTGTATATGATTATTCTTGGACCGACTTCAGAAGATGGACTGATTGGTGCATATCTTCATAATTATGCAGGAAGTCTTGGCGTACATTTGATTGGTCCGGTATTTGCGATTGCAGATTTCCTTGTGTTTGATAAGGGATTTGTGGCAAAGAAGGTGTATGCAATATATGCAGTTATTCCGCCACTTTGCTATGTTGCATTCGTATACATACTGGCTGCACTTGGAGTAAGATGGTATGATACAATGACAGCTCCATATAACTTCCTTAATTATGCTGTACCAACAGGCTGGTTTGGCTGGGATTTAAGCCAGATGGGTTCTGAATCTCTAGGAATAGGAGTTGCATATATGATTGTGGCTTTGCTACTTATATTTATAGGAATTGGACTTTTATATCTTGCAATTAACGGAGCAGGCAGAGGCGTTAAGGCACAGCAGGCAGAACTTGTGAGCGAGTAGAGATTATTAAAAATGTCCGGCATGCGATTTACAATGAATTGCATGCCGGACATTTTGCATACTTTTTCATTATCTTACTTTATGTTATAATGGCGGTCGGGAATTAAAGAAGATTTAATATAGGAAACAGGAGAAGATTATGAAAGAGAATCTTAAGAAACTTGCCAGATACTACAAACCGTATTTAGGCACATTTATACTGGATATGATACTGGCGATGATGTCAGCGGCGGTGGCACTTGTGATACCGCTTGTTGTAAGATACATTACATCAAAGGTTGCATATATGAGTGCTGATGAGGCACTTTCTAAGATTATGATTATAGTTGCGGTGCTGTTTGTGCTTGTGCTTATACAGTGGGGCTGCAACTACTATATATCTAATTATGGACATGTAATGGGTGCGAAGATTGAGTACGATATGAGGGCAGAGATATTCAACCATTATCAGAAGCTGTCGTATTCATTCTATGACGACCAGAAAGTTGGACAGTTATTGTCGCGAATAACATCAGATCTGTTTGATATTACGGAACTTTTACATCATGGTCCTGAGAATATAACTATTTCGTTGATTAAGATAATTGGTGCATTGTGCATATTAAGCTCGATAGACTGGAGACTTACGATTGCTGCATTTGTGCTGATTCCGTTCATGCTTGTGTTTGCGTATGTGCTTAACAAGCGCATGAAGAGAGCATTTAAGCGAAACAGGGTAAGAATCGGCGAGATAAATGCACAGATAGAGGATAATCTGGCTGGAATCAGGGTTGTCAAGTCATTTGCAAATGAGGATATCGAATGTGAGAAGTTTAAGAAGGGCAATGACATGTTCCTTGAATCAAAGAGAGACAGCTATCATTACATGGGAATGTACAATGCGGGACTTACTGCATTTACAACAATGATAAATGTAATTGTAATCGCAGCAGGCGGTATCGGAATTGCAAAGGGCTGGGTAAATATTACCGATTTTGTTACATTTCTACTGTATATCAATATATTTACAGAGCCGGTCAAGGTGCTTATTGATTTCACAGAGCAGTTCCAGAACGGTTATTCAGGTTACGAAAGATTCTTAGAGATTCTTTCAGTTGAGCCGGAAATAGATGATAAGCCTGACGCAAAGGAACTTGCTGATGTCAAGGGAGCAATTACATTTGAAAATGTGTCCTTTAGATATAAAGACGGTGTGGACGAGGTGCTTTCCGGGGTTAATCTGTCTGTAAGACCGGGAGAATATGTTGCGCTTGCAGGTCCTTCGGGAGTTGGAAAGACAACACTCTGCTCGCTTATTCCAAGATTCTACGAGGTGACGGGCGGCTCGATTAAGATTGACGGAACAGATATCAAAGATGTTACACTTAAGAGCCTGCGCGACCATATAGGAGTTGTACAGCAGGATGTATATCTGTTTATGGGCACAATTAAAGACAATATCCGCTATGGAAAGCCTGACGCAACAGATGAAGAAGTAATTCAGGCGGCAAAGCTTGCAAATGCGCATGATTTTATCATGAGCTTTGAGAATGGATACGACACAGATATCGGTCAGCGCGGAGTGAAATTGTCAGGCGGTCAGAAGCAGAGACTGTCAATTGCGAGAGTATTTTTAAAGAATCCGCCAATTCTTATATTTGACGAGGCGACATCAGCACTTGATAACGAGAGCGAGCAGATTGTACAGGAATCGCTTGAGAAGCTGGCTAAGAACAGAACCACATTTGTAATAGCACACAGACTTACGACTATTGAAAATGCGGAGGAAATCCTGATGCTTACTGACGAGGGCATTAAGGAAAGAGGAACTCACGAGGAGCTTATGAAGCTTGACGGTGAGTACGCAAGAATGGTTAAGATACACAGCAGGGCATAGCATATCAGTTTACAATGTTTATATGCAATGCTATTATATAGGAAACATTGGAAGGAAGATGATAATCATGGACAGAACAAGAAGATTAAGAATGAATGCGACATTAAGAGATATGGTAAGAGAGAATCATGTAAGGGTGGACGAGCTTATATATCCTGTATTTGTTACCGAGGAGAATGATGTAATACAGGAAGTACCGTCAATGCCGGGAATATGTCAGTATTCGCTTGACCATGTTCTTGAAGAAATCGGACGTGCCGTAGAGGTTGGAATTAAGGGAATTCTGCTTTTTGGAATCCCAGTACATAAAGACGAGGTCGGAAGTGAAGCGTATGACGAGGAAGGCGTCGTATGCAGGGCAATCCGCCTTATTAAAAATGCATATCCAGAACTTGTTATTATGGCTGATGTGTGCCTGTGTGAGTACACTTCGCATGGACACTGCGGACTTGTAAAAGATGGTGTTATATTAAATGATGAGACTCTGCCGCTTCTTGCAAAGGCGTCAGTTGCATACGCAAAGGCAGGTGCAGATATAATTGCGCCTAGTGACATGATGGATAAGAGAGTTGAGGCAATAAGAAATGCACTTGATGAGGCAGGAATGGTTAATATTCCTATATGCTCATACAGTGCTAAATTTGCGTCAGGATACTACGGTCCATTCAGGGACGCAGCACATTCAGCACCGGGATTTGGTGACAGAAAGACATATCAGATGGACCCAGCTAATGGAAAAGAAGCGTTAAGGGAAGTTGAAGAAGACATATTAGAGGGTGCAGACATGATTATTGCAAAGCCTGCACTAGGATATATGGATGTCATGAAAGAGATAGCACTTAACTTCAATATTCCTATTGTTGCTTATAATGTAAGCGGTGAGTATGCGATGGTTAAGGCAGCAGCAATGAATGGCTGGATTGATGAGAAGAAGATTGTAATGGAGAATATGACTGGCTTTAAGAGAGCCGGAGCTAAGATGATAATTACATATCATGCTATAGATGTGGCAAAATGGTTAAAGGAAGAGTAACATTTTAAGCAGTATTAAATTGTGCAGCAGGAGGATTTGGATATATGAATGAAGAGATGTCAAAGGATTTATATGAGAGAGCAGTTAAACATATGCCGGGCGGTGTAAATAGTCCTGTAAGGGCATACAAGGCAGTTGACAGAGTGCCAAGATTCATAGCTTCTGCCAAAGGCGACAGAATTACTGATGTAGACGGTAATGAAATGATTGACTACATATGTTCATGGGGACCGGGAATATTAGGCCATGCACATGACAGAGTTATTGCTAAGGTTAAAGAGGCAGCAGAAGCAGGTCTTACATATGGTGCGCCAACCAAGAGAGAAGTTGAGATGGCAGAGCTTATATATGAGCTTATTCCTACAATGGAGGTGAGCCGTCTTGTAAGTTCAGGAACAGAAGCTGTTATGAGCGCAATCCGTGTGGCAAGAGGCTATACAAGAAGAGATAAGATAATTAAATTCAGAGGCTGTTATCATGGACATTCTGACGGACTTTTGGTAAAAGCCGGTTCAGCAGCGCTTACAACATCAGTTCCAGACAGCGCAGGAGTTCCTGCTGATTATACTAAAAATACGCTTGTAGCAGAATACAATGACTGTGATTCTGTTAAGGAGCTTTTTGATAATAATAAAGATGAGATAGCTGCGGTAATTGTTGAACCAGTTGCAGCTAATATGGGAGTTGTGCTTCCAAAGCCGGGATTCCTTGAATTCTTAAGAGATATAACTAAGGAAAATGGAAGCCTTCTTATATTTGATGAGGTAATAACAGGCTTCAGACTTTCAATTGGCGGAGCACAGGAGTATTTTAATATCAAGCCTGACCTTACAACTCTGGGTAAGATTGTAGGCGGCGGTATGCCAGTCGGCGCATATGGCGGTCGTGCTGATATTATGCGTATTGTAAGTCCCGATGGTCCTGTATATCAGGCAGGAACATTGTCAGGTAATCCTATTGCAACGGCAGCAGGTTTAGAGACTTTAAGAATCTTAAGAGATAATAAGGACATATACGACAGACTTGAGCTTAAGACAAAGCGTATTGCTGACAGTGTAAGAGAGTGTGGAGCAGGAAAGGTATCAGTTAATCAGATTGGTTCACTTATGAGCATATTCTTTACACCAGACGCAGTAGAAGATTACGACAGTGCGGTAAAGGCAGACACCAAGGAGTACGCAAGATACTTCGGACATATGCTTGATAATGGAATATACATTGCACCATCACAGTTTGAGGCAATGTTTGTATCAGACGCACATACTAATGAGGATATCAACCATACAATAGAAGTTATGGAAGAATTCTTCAGAAAATAATTCGGATAATAAGTGAGAATACAAATGCAGTTAGGATATGTAGGTATTAACTATAAGAATACAGACCTTTCAGTAAGGGATAAGATTACATTTACAGACAGCGCAGTAGCAGATTTTATGCAGCAGGCAGAGGGGGCTGGTGTGAATCAGTGCATGTGCCTTTCGACATGCAACAGATGTGAAGTGTTTTATCTGTATGAGGATGAAACATTTGTACAGACAATGTCCGATTTGTTCAATAATTACTTCGGGCTTACTGATATTGAATTAGCCAGTGTCAAATGTGGTGAAGAAGCGCTTGTATATCTGTTCCGCATAGCAGCCGGACTTGAGAGCATGGTGCTTGGAGAGGACCAGATACTAGGCCAGTTAAAAGATGCGGCAGACCTTTCAAGAACACTTGGACACAGCGGAAAAGAGCTTAATTACATAGTAAGGGAAGCGGTAAGCTGTGCAAAGCAGATTAAGACGGAATACAAGGTGAGTGAAAAGCCGGTATCTGTATGTTATGTCGGGATTCAGGAATTGGACAGAGTGTGTGGCATAGCAGGAAAGCATGCGTTTGTTATAGGAAGCGGTAAAACAGCGGCTCTTGCCATAAGATATCTGACAGAATATGGTGCTGATGTAACTGTGTGTTCAAGAACTTACCAGCATGCAAAGGAGTTGCTTAAGGAATTTCCACAGATTCAGGTTGTGGCATACGATAAGAAAACAGAAGAGCTTAAAGGCAGTGATATAGTTGTTTCTGCAACTTCATCACCTCATCTGGTAGTTAAATGTTCTGAATTAGAAGGCTGCAGTAAGATGGCACTTCTTGACCTTGCTGCTCCAAGGGACATAGAAAAATCAGCAGGCAGCCTTGCGGGAGTAACTCTTATTGACCTTGACAGGATAGGCGAGATTGTGAAGTTTAATCAGGATGAGAGAGCACATTTGCTTAAGGAAAGCCAGTGTGTGATTGATGAATATATAGAAGAAACCAAGAAATGGCTCACATCAAGCAGAATGGATACAACTATCCAGTCGCTTGGCAAGAAATGTGATGAGATAGTACAGGACAGCTATGATTATCTTAACCGTAAGATTGACCTTTCAGACCATGACAGGGTAATCTTAAAGAAGATACTTAAGTCGTCACTCCACAGACTGTTAAAAGAACCGATTGAAGAATTGAAAAATGTGGAAGAAAATGAACAGCAGCAGTATAAAGACATGGTAGAAAGACTGTTTGGCTTGTAGGGAGGATTATGCATTACAGAATAGGAACGAGGGGTTCAAAGCTGGCACTTGTCCAGTCGGAATATGTTAAGAAGAGAATGGAAGAGGCGTATCCTGAGGATACATTTGAACTTGTTATAATTAAGACAACAGGCGACAAGGTTACAGATAAGCCGCTTGCTGCGATTGGAACTAAGGGGCTTTTTGTTAAGGAGATTGAAGAAGAGCTTCTTTCGGGAAGCATTGATATGGCGGTTCACAGCATGAAGGATATGCCGGCTGAATGTGAGGCTGGACTTACATTTGCAAAGGCGTGGAAACGCGAGGACTGCAGAGATGTGCTTATATTAAAGAATGCAGGAAGTTTTTCAGAGCTTCCTTCTGGTGCGGTTATAGGTACTGGGAGTCTGAGGCGTGCATGCCAGCTTGCTATGCTGCGTCCGGATATCCAGTTTACTGCTATCAGAGGCAATGTTGATACAAGAATTAACAAGCTGATGGACGATTCATACGGACTTGACGGAATTGTGCTTGCGGCAGCAGGACTTAACAGGCTTGGCAGAGCATCGGAGATAACAGAGTATCTTGGTCCGGAGGTTGTTATTCCAGCACCGGCACAGGGAGTGCTTGCCATAGAGACAGCACAGGCAAATACTGAGTTGCTTGATAAGATAAATGCTTTGTCAGACGATAATTCGCACAGGGAAGCTGTGGCTGAAAGAACATTTTTAAGATTAACAGGCGGCGGTTGTCATGCACCAGTCGGAGCATACTGTGTAACTAAGGAGAACGGCGACCTTCGAATGGTTGTGTTGTTTGGCAATGATGATTGCAGCAGGATTCTTAGAATTGAAGTTACAGGAACTGACGGCGAGGCGGTTGGTCACGAAGCAGCCCGTATGCTTGGATTGGAGTAGATTGTGGGTAAATACATATATACATATATTGAAAATGGACAGATGTACGATAAAAGCCCTTCCTTTGCGGATTTGTTTGCAAAGGAGGGGCTTTCCTGCGAAAAAATTGTGACTGGCAGGATTGGTTATATTCGTGTGGAGGATTTTTCTGAAAAGATAAAAGATGCGCGGTGGCTTGTGTTCACCAGTAAAAATGCAGTGGCTGGGTTTGTTTATAATATGGGGGCGATGGCTTGTGAAGGCGTGCTGAATTGTGACGGTACGCTGAATGGAGACAGTGTGATGGATTGTGGCAGTGTCAGGGCTGCCAGTGTGGGGCGTGAACTTCCTGCCAGAGTTAAGATTGCGGTAGTCGGGGAAAAGACAAAAGAAGCTTTAAAGGCGGCATGTGGTCTTGAGGCAGACGTTGTATCATCTAAATCTACAGGTTTGGAGCTTGGAAAGAGTCTGATGAATATTGCAGCCGGTAAGATTGTATATCTGTGTGCAGAGGTAACAAGCGGCTCATTAGAAGCAGCTATGAAGGACTATGGAAAACTTGTTAAGATTCCAGTATATAGGAATGAATATGTTGATACATATGCTGAGTACGAAACTACTGATTACAGTGATGTCTTGGGAATAGTTGTTACAAGTGGCAGCAGTGGCGAACGGATAAAATGGCTGATTGATAAGCTCGTTGAAGCCCCGGTGTACAGTATTGGCCCTGCTTGTAGCAGAAAGCTTGTGGAGACAGGAGTAGAAGAGAACAGGATAATTGAGGCACAGGAGCATAGTTATAGTGGGCTGGTGGACGTGATTAAGAAGTCAGCGGGAGGCTGAAAGCGGGGATTGGACGTTGAAGCGGGGTGAGGCACGGAGGAAGTCAAAAATGGGGAAGTCGGAGACGTGGATTGGACGTTGAAGCAGAGGAAGACACGGAGAAAGTCCAAAATGGGGAAGCTGAAGGCGTGTATTGGACGTTAAAGCAGAGTGAGGCACGGAGGAAGTCCAAAATGGGGAAGCTGAAGGCGTGTATTGGACGTTAAAGCAGAGAAAGACACGGAGAAAGTCCAAAATCGGGAAGCTGAAAGCGCGGATTGGACGTTAGGGCAGAGTGAGGCACGGAGGAAGTCCAAAGTCGGGAAGCTGGAGGCGTGGATTGGACGTTGAAGTAGTGGAAGGCACGGAAGAAGTCCAAAACGGGGGAGTCAGAAGCGAGGATTGGACGTTAGAGCGGAGAGAGACACGGAGAAAGTCCAAAATCGGGAAGCCAGAGGCGTGGATTTGACGTTGAAGCGGAGAGAGACACGGAGGAAGTCCAAAGTCGGGAAGCCGGAGACGCGGATTGGACGCTAGAGCGGAGTGAGACATGGAGAAAGTCCAAAACATGAAAAAGTCAAAAGCCAGAATACACATGATTTCAAAAGAAAAATAAAAAAGTACTGTACAAATCAAAATCATTGTTCTATAATAACATACAAACATAGTATGTTTATGTACTACATAAACATATCACCTGATTCATGAAATGTTTTCATGGATTGATATTAGAAAATGTGGAATAATACCACAAGATGGAGGATTGTATGGGAAAGATATATAAATCAGCAGCAGACTTAATAGGTAACACACCACTTGTAGAGGTTGGACATATTGAAGAAAAGTTCGGTCTTAAGGCAAGAGTTCTTGTTAAGCTTGAGTATTTTAATGCAACAGGAAGCGTTAAGGATAGAGTTGCCAAGGCAATGATTGAAGACGCTGAGGAAAAAGGTATTCTTAAGCCGGGAGCAACAATTATTGAGCCTACATCTGGCAATACAGGAATCGGACTTGCTGCTATTGCAACAGCAAAGGGATATAGAACAATTATTGTTCTTCCAGAGACTATGAGTGTTGA
The DNA here is from genome assembly GCA_963597265.1 of Evtepia sp. GTDB lineage: Bacteria > Bacillota > Clostridia > Lachnospirales > Lachnospiraceae > Lachnospira. The sequence goes on from CAVBPJ010000048.1 coordinate 15,509, forward strand.
AAGAAGAAATATTATCAAGGCTTATGGTGCAGAGATTGTACTTACTCCTGGTTACAAGGGAATGACAGGTGCCATTGCGAAGGCAGAAGAATTAAAAAATGAGATTGAAGGAAGCATGATTGCCGGACAGTTCGTTAATCCTGCTAACCCAGAGGCACACAGAAGAACAACAGGTCCTGAGATATGGAATGATACAGATGGAGAAGTTGATGCATTTGTTGCAGGTGTTGGTACAGGCGGAACAATTACAGGTGTTGGCGAATATCTTAAGTCTAAGAATGACAAGATTGAGATAATTGCAGTTGAGCCTGCAACATCACCAGTGCTTTCACAGGGTAAGCCGGGACCACATAAGATTCAGGGAATAGGAGCAGGCTTCGTTCCAGAGATTCTTAACACTAAGATATATGACAGCGTAGTTCCAGTTGATAATGATGACGCATTCGAGTATGCCAAGTTAATCTCACATACAGAGGGGATTCAGGTCGGAATATCAGCAGGTGCCGCACTTTATGCAGCAATCGAGTGGGCTAAGAAGCCAGAGAACGAGGGAAAGACAATAGTTGCATTGCTTCCAGACAGTGGCGACAGATATTACTCAACATCACTTTTTGAGAACTAATAACAGAATAAATGTGTCAAATGTGGACATTCTATAAGGGCAGGGCGTAAGTCCTGCCCTTTTCGTGCTTTGAGGGGCCTGATTATAAGTGATATCAAAAGCTGATTCAGAGTACAGGTGAAAATGTGCTGGCGAAAGGAGTAAGCATGACTAATTTTACAACTAACATAGATATGAATGTCCGCATGATGAATGAAAAGTTAAGAGTGGACAAGAATTTTGATATTCTGCAGAGAGATGTATTAATTGGCGGGAAGAGAACACATTTTTACTTTATAGATGGATTCGTACAGGAAGATACAATCGAGAAGCTGGTGCAGTTTTTTTATTCATTGAAAGAATCGGACATAAAGGATATAGATACATTTTTAGAAGTCGGAATGCCGTATACAGAGATTGAAAAAAACGGACATTACGACGAGGTGGAGAAGGCATTTCTTTCAGGACAGACAGTCATGATAATAGATGGTTTTGACGAATGTATACTGATTGACTGCCGTACTTATCCTATGCGCTCAGTTACAGAGCCTTACAAGGACAAGGTTCTGCGCGGCTCAAGAGATGGATTTGTCGAGACACTTGTGTGTAATGCGGCGCTTTTAAGACGAAGAATAAGGGATAACCGTTTTTCTATGGAAATGTATACAGTAGGTGAGCGTTCACAGACAGATGTTGCGGTGTGTTATATTGAGGATAAGGTTGATAAGAAGCTGCTTGAAAAAATAGAAAATCTCATAAACAGCATAGAAGTTGAGGCACTTACCATGAATATAGAGAGTCTTGCGGAATGTATGTTCAAGGGAAAGTGGATTAACCCGTTTCCAAAGTATAAATATTCAGAAAGACCGGATACTGCTGCGGCTGCGCTTCTTGACGGAAACATTGTTATTATGGTAGATACATCGCCTGCGGTAATGATAATTCCAACGAGTGTGTTTGATATAATAGAAGAGGCAGATGATTTTAACTTTTCACCGATGATAGGAACTTATATAAGATTGTCGAGATTCTTCTTTACGCTGCTTACGGTTTTCCTTACACCTGTGTGGCTTTTACTAGAGAGCAATCCGCAGTGGGTGCCGGAGTGGCTGAAATTCATAACTATAAGCGAGGACATAACAGTTCCGGTTATTCTGCAGCTTTTCATTCTTGAACTTGCGGTTGACGGACTTAAGCTTGCGGCGGTTAATACGCCAGGAATGTTGTCAACACCTTTGAGTATTCTTGCTGGTATTGTTGTGGGAGAGTATGCAGTGCAGTCAGGGTGGTTTAATTCAGAATCGCTTCTTTACATGGCAGTTGTGACTGTCGGAACTTATTCACAGGCAAGTTTCGAGATGGGATATGCGTTGAAATTCATAAGAATAGTTAATCTGATTCTGGTCCAGTTCTTTGGAAGAATCGGACTTGTGGCAGGAGTAATATTTGCAATAGTGCTTGTATGCTTTAACAGGACAATATCGGGAAAAAGCTACATTTATCCAGTTATTCCTTTTAACAGTCAGATGTTTAAAAGGAAAATTCTGCGGGTAAGGCTGCCGCATAAGATTAAAAATAACTAGCAATATATGGCGTATTAAGTGTAAAAATTAAACTTAATACGCCATATATTGCTAATTAATAAAAGCTGTGATACAATGGCACTTCATGTTATGGAGGAGATTAATCATGGAAAAAACAAACGAGAAAAAAGATTTTTTACAGAAAACATGGGTGGTGTGCGCCCTCGCGCTTGTATGTACATTCCTTTGGGGAAGCGCATCACCATGTATCAAATTAGGATATGCGCTGTTTAAGATACCGTCAAGTGAAACATGGACACAGGTATTGTTTGCGGGAATAAGATTCGTGCTGGCAGGAGTACTTACAATCTTAATCGGAAGTATTCTTAACAGAAAAATGCTGCTTCCAACGAAATCAAGTGTACCGAGCATTGTAAAGCTGGCAATGTTCCAGACAATTCTGCAGTACATATTCTTCTATATCGGACTTGCACACAACAGCGGAGTGAAAGCGTCAATAATAAATGGTTCTAACACATTTTTCGTAATACTTGTATCGACAATTATATTCAGACAGGAAAAACTGAATCTTAAAAAGATTATCGGCTGTGTGATTGGTTTTGCGGGTGTTATAGTTGTCAGCATGAACGGACAGAAAATCGATATGAACTTAAGCATTATGGGTGACGGAAGTCTTTTCTTATGTGCGTTGTCATACGCATTTTCGTCATGCCTTATGAAGAACTATTCAAAGAAAGACAATCCGGTAATGTTAAGCGGATACCAGTTCATATTCGGTGGAATAGTCATGGTTATATTAGGTTTTGTGATGGGTGGCAGAATAACACATGTGTCAGTATCAGCAATACTCATGTTATTCTATCTCGCATGCATATCAGCCGTAGCCTACTCAATATGGGGAATCCTGTTAAAGCACAATCCGGTATCCAAGGTGGCAATCTTCGGCTTCACCAACCCGGTATTCGGTGTACTTCTTTCAGCATGGTGGCTCGGAGAAGGAAGCAGGGAGCTTGGAATAAATGCGTTAATTGCGTTAGTACTTGTGTGCATAGGAATCTGCATAGTCAACGTGAAGGGAAAGAAATCGGAGTGATAACAAGGAAATCAAACGAGCGAAGCAAGTTTGCCATAAAAAGTTCTAGCCAGCATGGCAACTGTGAGAAAAGGAAGTAGAGAAAGCGAAGAAAATAAAAAAGACCAGTTCAGGCATTGAGAAGCCGCCGGTACTTAGCAAATCAGGACAGCCCCGAAGGGGCGAATCCTGATGAGCTTAGTACCGCTGCGAGCGACGCATAGCGAAAGCGTGCCTGAACTGGTCTTATTTATTTTCGTAGCGGTTCGCCACTACCTCCATTACCTTAAAGCCTCTCTAACCGCCTCCGCAGCCTCATGAAGAGAAGCTGCCTTCTCCTCATCGAGCTTATCAATTGGAGACTTAGATATAAGCTTACTCAGATGTCCAATCTGAGTCTTAACATTCTTTTTCTTATCCTTTTCCCAGACCTTCTTGTTGGCAGCAAGAGCATTGTTAGCCTCATTAAGAGTTCTTACCGCGTCTTCTCTTATATCAATGAAGCTCTGGTATGCTTCGTCCTGCTTGCTGTAGATTTCAGCTTCCCAGCGGGCTTTGGCAATCTCTTCCTCAGTCATGTTAGAGCTTGAAGTTATAGTAATACTCTGCTCCCTTCCAGTGCCTAAATCTTTGGCAGATACATTTACAATACCATTAACATCAATGTCAAATGTTACCTCAATCTGTGGAACGCCTGCCATTGCGCGCTTAATTCCGTTAAGACGGAAGTTGCCAAGCAGCTTGTTGTCCCTTGTAAACTTTCGCTCGCCCTGAAATACCTTGATATCTACAGAGGTCTGGAAATTGCCGGCTGTAGTGAATATCTGGCTGTGTCTTGTAGGAATTGTAGTGTTCCTCTCAATAAGCCTGCTTGCGATTCCACCCATAGTCTCAATAGAAAGAGACATAGGAGTTACATCCATAAGTATAATCTCAGAAGCAGCAGAGCCAGCCTGTAACTGGTTTCCAAGCTTGCCTCCCTGAACTGCAGCACCGAGGGCTACACATTCATCAGGATTAAGATTTCTTGATGGCTCTTTACCCATAAGCTGTCTTACCTTATCAGCAACGGCAGGAATTCTTGTTGAACCACCGACTAATAAAACCATATTAATATCAGTCTTGGAAAGACCTGCGTCACGGAGTGCGTTCTCGACAGGCGTAATAGTTCTGTCGACAAGGTCAGCAGTAAGCTCGTTAAATGTCTGTCTTGATAAAGTGATATCAATGTGGTGAGGTCCGTCCTTAGCCATGGCAATGAAAGGAAGATTGATATTAGTTGTCACAGAAGAAGAAAGCTCTTTCTTGGCTTTCTCGGCTTCCTCCCTTAAACGCTGCATTGCAGAAGCGTCCTTAGAAAGATTGATACCGTCACTTATCTTAAACTGCTCAACAAGATAATTAACAATTCTTTCATCAAAATCATCGCCGCCTAAGTGGTTGTCTCCTGAAGTTGCAAGAACTTCAATAACATTGTCACCAATATCGATAACAGATACATCAAAAGTTCCGCCGCCGAGGTCGTATACAAGAACCTTCTGTGCGTTACCGTTGTCAAGTCCGTATGCAAGTGCGGCAGAAGTAGGTTCATTGATAATTCTTAATATATTAAGTCCGGCAATCTTGCCGGCATCTTTAGTAGCCTGTCTCTGTGCGTCAGTAAAATATGCCGGCACAGTTACGACAGCGTCTGTCACAGGCTGTCCTAAGAAATCCTCGGCATCTTCCTTTAACTTCATCAGTATAAATGCAGAGATTTCTTGAGGTGTATAATACTTTCCGTCAATCTTCTTGCGGTAGTCCGTACCCATGTGTCTCTTGATAGAGAATATAGTTCTGTCAGAGTTGACGGCAGCCTGTCTCTTGGCAGCATCACCAACGATTCGTTCCTTTGATTTCGTAAAGGCAACAACAGAAGGAGTTGTGCGGTAGCCTTCTTTGTTGGTGATGACAGTAGGTGTATCACCTTCAATAACAGCCACACAGCTGTTAGTTGTTCCTAAATC
>CAVBPJ010000049.1:0-20171 GCA_963597265.1 Evtepia sp.
ATATATACATTATATGAGTTGTATCATTATTAATATTCAGGGAGGGGTTAGCAATGAATGATGAAAGAATGCCAATTAATCTTTATAAACTTGATTCTGGCTATAATGACAAGGGAATGAATGGGAAAGAACTGATTAATGATTACAAACAGAATATACATAAATGGTATTTTATAGCTGTTGCAGATATTGTGTTTGCCATGGTTATAGCCTTTATGAATTTTAAAGTTCCTGATATGACAATGATTTGCATGATTATTTATATTGCGGCATTGGCATTGCTGATAGTTAGCATTGTCAGAATTCATAGATATAATTTACAATATAGAAGCATAAAAGGGGATTTAACAGATGAAGAATAAATATAAATTAAGTACGAAGATAAGTGTATATATAGCTGTGATTTTATCGCTGGCTATGAGTGCGTTAAGTATAAGGAGTCTGATAGTTAAAAGAAATCAACATTCTGTAAGTGTCACAATATATGGAATTGTATTTGTGCTGTTACTGGTTGTGTCAGCAGTTTCATTGATTGTATATATTTATAAGAGCAGGATTGGAATATATGTAAGTATTGCCTGTCTTGCTATTATATTTGTATATGGAATAATAATGAAAGGTTCACCATTACAGCTTATAATTATATTCCTGCCAGTTGTTTACGCTATGCTTTCAACAAGAGAATGATTAAGAAACAATATAACAATATGAAAAACAGCAGGATTGCAGAGAAAATAATACTCTGCAATCCTGCTGTTTATATATTTTACCACCATTTCTCACGGTAAGAGTATTCTCCGCGGTAATTAGAAGCATTATAATCAGGATATTTGAAAGGTGCATATACATCATCTTTAGGTGCATCATCCTGAGTATAGATGTACATTGAATCATAATCCCATGTGACAATCTCATCACGGGCGTCGCCATAGAGATTTACGGCTTCAGCACACATAACAGGGTGACCATCATCAGGGAACTTAACAACCTGAATACCGTTGCCGTCAATCATTCCACCGCGTTCTGGGTCAGCATTAAGAAGGATAAAGTCCTGTCCGTCACCAGTCCAGTTTACAGGAGTTAAGAGATTTCCATTAAGTTCATTTTCCATTTCCCATAACTGATTACCTTCGCTGTCATAGAAATATATAATTCCCTGATGTCCCCAGAAATTAACAACAACCATTTCATAGCCTGGGCGGTTAGGAAGATAATTGCCGAGACTGACACGCTGTGCATGACCGATACCGTCTTTCTTGAGAAGCTTTCCGTTAAAGTCAGATATAAGGAAGCCTTCCTTTCCGGCAACGCAGGCAAAGAATTTAGTGCCTTTGTGTGGACCGGATTCGAATCTTCCGGGAACAATCTCATCAATGTGGTCATTATTAACGGGCATAGTCCACATTTTGTTGCCATGGCAGTCAAGCATATTATAACCTACTAAAAGTTCGTCATGACCATCTCCGTTAATATCGATTGCAAAAGGGAAATGTCCGGTATTCTTGTCACTCTGGAAATGCCACATAACCTCAAGGTCATCATTAAGTGCATAAACTCTGCAATAGCGGTCCTTAATAAGAATATCGCGTGGTTTCTCAAGACCACGGAAATTACATATACGCATGCCATCAGGGTTAATTCTGTCAAATGCGTAGATTTTATCAGGAACACCGATAATAGTTCCATCCTCTTCTGGAGTAGAGAAAGGTGTTTTGGCGCGTTTCTTCACTTCACCTGTTCTGCCGTCAAGGATAAGGACTTCAAAATTCTTGGCTGTGATAACTTCATCAAATCCATCACCATCAATATCATATATCTGCATAGGCATATCAGCAGATATAGTTCCTATATCGTGATTGTCAGTAGGTTCACCATGCTGCCATAAAATATTGCCATCAAGGTCAAATGCGGTGAGACAGCTGATAGTTCCATAAGCATCACGGTTTACTCTTTTCTGGCACTGTGCCATAACCATCTGATACTCACCATTGCCAAGCAGGTGACCGAAACGAAGCTGTCTTCCTGTACCGCAGCCTTTGAGGTCAATCTTCTTAAGAAGTTTCATCTTAGGATAATGCGCCTGTGCATCTTCACATTCAGCTTTATAAGCATTTCTGTCTGCATCAATAGAGGCAGCAGTACTTTCGGAAGTGGTAACATTTACATAACCGAACTGTGCAGGGATAGTTGCAGTAATGGCAACTTTGCCGCCCTGTCTTGCATATTCAGTATCAAGGTCGAAGTAAATTCTGTCATTGACGCTGCATATAACGTGACAGCCTTTAATCTCAGCCTTAAGCACATAAGTATCATCACAGTTGTAGTCAAAATGTACTGAATCAAGAATAGAAACTTCTTCCTTATGACGGTATTCAAGTCTTAATTCATGTTCCTCGAAAACAAGTACAAGAAGATTAGCTGAGTTCTGACAACAGAAGCCAATACCGGCATTGCCCCATTTGGTAGTAAACATACGCACGCTTGCAGTTATAGTATAATCACGCCAGAATCTGTCGCCGCTTGTAAGCATAGGGAAAGTGCGGTGTGGCTTGTCATTGCGGATACGCATCTGTTCCATAAAGTGTTTTCCATTATATTCTGTAATAATCCATGAAGCACCCTGTCCATTGTATGTGTGGTTGCAGACCGGGTCATACCACTTTCCATAGTAGCCAGGATACTGGATAAAATGATACTCGCCCATTGCCGAGTGATTCTTGTCATAAGGAAATTCGCCAATAGGGAAATCAGAAAAATCTTCATCAAGTAAAGTAAAATCTGCCATATTAACCTCCGTTCTAAGATATAACTATATAATCAATGATTCTTCCTGTAACTTCCGGGGGCTTCACCCATAATCTTTTTAAATGTGCCACCCATCGTATTGCTGTCGGCGAAACCGCATTTGTCAGCAATCTCAGTAATAGAAAGGCTGGTGTTGACCAGAAGGTCAGCAGCCGCATGAGTTCGCACATTAATAAGGTACTCCCTGAACCTGAAGCCTGTAAAGGCCTTAAACTTTTTGGAAAGGCTTGATTCGCTCATATTAAACAGCTCGGCGGTATCTGCCATAGTTATATCACTGCTGTAATTCTCGATAATATATTCAATAACCTTCTGGATAAGCTCGTTACCGGTATCCATTTTCGTAATAACATTATCCTCATACATCTGACAGCGCATAATAAAAAGTATAAGTTCATGAAAATATGTGTGGATGAAAGATAAAGAAAGATTATCAACACCTTTGTGTTCGTAAGAAATTTTCTGGATAATAGATGTTATGTAGTCAAGTCGTCGTTCTGGGACATGTATAACAGGACGTTTATGAAAAATGTTTTCTATATCCTGTGAAGAATCAGTAGCAAGCCAGTCTAATTCTTCAGTATTAAAGTATAATACATACCTTGTGTGGTCGCATCCGGCAAGGTATGTTGTCATGTGTGGCATATCTGGTGGGATAATAGCAAGTCCACCGGGGTTTAACATATATATTTCATCTCCTACATAAAGAGTGCATGAGCCGGAGTATAAAAACATCAGCTCCCATCTGTTATGTTCATGAAAATGTTTCATCTTGTAAGATGGTGGCACGGTAGCAATATCCGTATTAAAATTCCCCTTAATAAAATGGTACATTACTGCCTCCTTATCAAATTGTAAGTATCTTCCGAAGCAAAATCATATATTGATTATAGGTGTTTTTGAAGAAAAGTGTTACTGATTTTTTACATATTTTTTGGATTTTGGAAGATTTCATGCCGTTTTTTTGTATCTATAAAAATACAATCTGAATATAATGAAAACATCTTAAGGAGCAGAAACAATTTAATAAGAAACAAGGAGGCATAATATGATACGACGAAACAAAATTATTGCTTCAGTTGCCGCCAGTGTTATGACTGGAATGCTTGTTGCAGGTAATTTAGCCCCATTACAGGGATACTATGCATTTGCACAGGAAACAGGAACAACAGCTGGCAGATATGCAGCAGTAAAAGACATTAACAAGACATTAGAAGGCTACACACCAATTGACAGTTCTGATCCGGTTGAATTCGGCGGAACTTACATCAAGTATCAGGACGAGACAATCCAGTTGTCAGATACAGCCATATATCTTGATGGTTCATTATCAGACGAGCTTGCTGACAAGTATCCATATGTATATAACGACATTACCAAGGCATTGTCAGCAGACGCATTAAAGAATGGAACAGCAGACAATCCAATGACAGTATATATTGCACCATATGTATACTGGATAGATGATCCGGCAGCAACAGATACAGTACAGAAAACAGAAGGCTATTCAGTACCTTATGGAATGGTTGTCAATTCAGATTACCTTACAATTAAGGGACTTACAGGAAATCCTGCTAATGTTGTATTAGCTGGAAACAGAGGACAGTCACATGCCTCTAATGGTAACTATACAATGTTCAGATTCAACTGTAACGGTGCACTTACAGTTAAGAACATAACAATAGGTAACTATTGCAGCGTTGACCTTGATTATCCACTTATGAGTGAACTTAATCAGGCAAAGAGAACAGAAACAATCACACAGGCACAGCTTGCTGATATGTCTGGTGACAAAATGTTTGCAGATAATTGTAACTTCATAAGCAGACTTAACCTCGACCCAATCGGAGGCGCTTCAAGAAGTCTTTACAATAACTGCCATTTTGAGAGTACAGATGATGCACTTAATGGAAATGCGGTATATGTAGGATGTGATTTTGATTTCTACGGAAACAGACCATTATATTCATCAAGCAGGACAGGCTCAACATTCTTAGGCTGTACATTCAATTGTAAGATATTAAATGTTGAAGCAGAACCAACACAGTTCTTTACTAAGGAAGGCGGTACAATAACTGCAGTAGACTGTGTGTATAACAGTAATTTGAGTGTAGATATAGGAATAGGATGGACTAAGACACCATCTACTTCATTAAAATGTTATCAGAGTAACATCATTCACAATGGAAAGAGCATTACAATCGGCGGTGAAGGTGCTAAAGAAACTGTTGATATGACAGGCAAAGAAATACTTAATGCCTACAAGATAGTTTCAGGCGGTAAGACATATTACAACACATATAACCTTTTAAAGGGCAGCGATGACTGGGACCCATTAGGAGTTAAGGATGTAATTGTTGCAGCAGGACAGGATGAAGTAGCAACACAGCTCACAATCAAATCAGATGTTACAGAGATTGAATCTGGAAAAGAAACAGCTTCAATAGATGGAACAATTAACTACTTCTATGGAACTAATGATACAACACAGAAGATAACATACAGTGTATCAGATGAAGATAAGGCATATGTGAAGTTAACAGATAACGGTGACGGAACATGCAAGGTAGAAGGTACTAATAATGATGATGCAGCTAAGACAGTTATTATAAATGCATCTACAGAATCAGGTCTTGAGGCAGCAGTTGGAATTAATGTAAAGCCAAGCAAACTTGATGCACCAGAGTATATCAAAACACCAGTTATTACTAATGACGGACAGGGCAGTCTTAAAGTAGATTACTCACTTGATTTAGGAAGCAGAGAAGATATGTCTGCAATCTCATGGTACAGATGTACAGATGCCAATGGAAGCAACCCAATACTTGTTGCAGTAACAAGAAATAATTCACCAGAATATACATATAAGTTAACAGCAGGTGATGTAGGATACTATATCATGGCTAAGGTAGAATCTAAGAACATCAGAAGTGATTATGGAACACCAGTTAATACAGTATATGACAAGGCAATTGAAGTTAAGGATGTAAGAAGTAAGAACCTTTCTACAGATTTCTCTAACTTCCCTAATATCAAGCAGTCAGAAATCAAAGCAGGTTTCTGGACAGTAGATTACAACCGTCCAGCAGATACAGAGAGCTTCGGAAGCTGGCAGGGAGCTGATACAGAAGAGCCTTGGAAATATGGAACAACAGGCAACGGATGTGTAGGGGCAGGATTATATGAAGGAACACAGGGTTCAAGACTTATGTACACACCAGTTGAGGGTACATATGGTGATATGTCACTTGAGCTTGTAGTTGACCCAGCTAAGACAGCAGGTCAGGGATTTGGTAGTGCAGGTCAGTATATGGATGTACTTCTCAAGTTCGATACATCAACACTTACAGGATACGGATTAAGAATAGTAAGAACTAAAGCATCATCTAATGCCGTAACATTTGTACTTGTAAAATATGACAACGGAACAGTAACAGAAATCTCTGATGAGGTTATCGCAAGCTGCTATGCAACAGGCTGTACAATCAGCTTAAAGGTTGAAGGCAATAAGCTCACAGCACATGTTGAGACACCAACAGAACAGCTCGCAGATCAGGCAGCCAAGGGATATTCACATGTAGTTGACCTTACAGCAGACATTGAAGCTAACAGCTTTGGTGGTGTTGCAATCCAGCACACAGGAACAGTTGGTTCAGGTGGATGGCAGAATACAACAATGCTTCATAACTTAAATGTTACATGGGAAGGCAAGAACAACCAGAACCCTGAATATGTAGAGGAAACTCCATCAGATAACGAGAATCCAGCTCAGACACCAGATGATTCAACAGGAACATCTACAGGAGCAGATACAACAGTTAAGACAGGCGATATGAGCCGTACAGGAATGTATGCAGCATTAATGACAGCAAGCCTTTGTGCATTACTTGGAATGGCAGCAGCATACATCAGAAGAAGAAAAGATATCTAATTTCATAAGAACTTTCTTTACAGAAGCACCCGCAATTATATTGCGGGTGTTTTTGCGTGTGTAAATAAATGTGCAGTGGTATCTGATTGACATTTTAATCATTATGCTATAAAGTTTTATGGAACTAACCGTTATAAGATGGAGGATGAAACATAATAGCATGAAATATAATATCAGAAAATATATATTGACAGGAATTACAGGAATTCTGGCAGCAGCCGTACTAACAGCGTGTGGTGGCAGCAAGCCTTCGAAAGATGACACAGCCCAGAGTACACAGGAAATATTTGCAATGGACACATATATGTCTCTTACTGCATATGGAAGCAACTCAGAGGAAGCAGTTAGTAAAGCAGTTCAGGAAATCAACCGTCTTGATGCAATGTTTTCAGTGGGAAATACGGAAAGTGATGTTACTAAGATTAATGAGAATGGAAGCGGCGAAGTATCGGAAGAAACCGCATTTATAATGAACAGGGCAATGCAGGTTTCCCAAGAGACTAAAGGTGCTTTCGATATCACGATATATCCGGTTATGGAACTGTGGGGATTTACGACTAAGAATTACAGAGTGCCTGAAAGCAGCGAGATTGCAGAGGTACTCAAGCATGTTTCTTATACAAATGTGGGGATTAACGGGCAGCAGGTGACATTGTCAGATGGCGCAAGCATTGACCTCGGCGGAATTGCCAAAGGTTACACATCTTCAAGGGTTATCGAGATTATGAAAGACTGCGGCATAGAGCATGCAATCATCAATCTTGGAGGCAATGTGCAGGTGCTTGGAACTAAGACTGATGGCTCTGACTGGAGGGTTGCTATACAGAATCCTGACAGCGAAAGCAGCTATCTTGGAATATTAAGTACAGCTGATAAAGCGGTCATAACATCGGGAGGATATGAGAGATATTTTGAGCAGGACGGACAGGTGTACCATCATATTATAGACCCGCAGACAGGGTACCCATCAGAGAGTGACCTGACTTCAGTTACAATCGTATGCTCTGATGGAACAACAGCAGATGCATTATCAACAGCACTTTTTGTAATGGGACTTGACGGTGCAGAAGAACTGTACAGAAGCGGTTCGCTTGACTTTGAAATGATACTTTATGACGGAAGTAAAGTGTATGTGTCAGAGGGAATAGCTGACAGTTTTTCAACCAATATGAATAAGGAAATAATTACCAGATAGCCTTAATGAGAATTATTATTAATTTTCTGTATTGACAAAAGAGGGGTCAAAAATATATTCTATAGAACGGTTAGAGAAAGCTAATTAAAGGTAGATTAAAATACTTTTGTTTAGAATAACTAACCAAGGATATACAGACTAGAAGGAGCAGACATGTTATTAATAATATCACTTATAATCGTATCTTTATTCATATATTTTCTTAAAGATTCGCTTAAGAAACACGCCAATATCTACTATATAGGCGCGGCAGTAATCTCAATTGCAGTATTCCTGCTTGGATTCTTACCAATGCCTTTATTTGTAAAGAATAATATATTAGGTATATTTGCAAAAGGTTCGCTTGGAACAGCAATGTTTGTTGCAGTAATGTACGCAGGTGCGCTGCCTAAGGGCAACAAGCTGATTGCACCACTTATGAAGATAAGAGGCGAATTATCAATTACAGCGGCAATACTTGTACTGTGTCATAATTTCACATACGGAATGACATATTTTAAAATGCTTTTCATTAAGCCGGAAGTTTTATCAGCAACACAGCTTACAGCAGCAATAATAAGTATTATTCTTATCACAATAATGCTTGTTCTTACAGTAACTTCATTTCCAGCTGTAAGAAAGAAGATGCAGGCAAAGAAATGGAAGCAGTTACAGCGTACAGCATATGTATTCTACGGTCTTATGTATGTACATATAATGCTTATCAATATTCCATATGCAAGACTTGGACTTGGTACATATATTGCAAATGTTATTATCTACAGCATAGTTTTCTTAGGATATGCGGCTATGAGAATAACAAAGGCTATATCAGTAAAGGCAGCAAGAGCCGGAAAGACATACGGTAAGACACCAGGGGCAGTTCTGTACGGACTTGCATTAGTTATATGTGCAGTTATGACAGTTGCATGCTTTGCTGGAAGAAAGACAACAGTAGCAGCTTCTGACGGGGACGAGGAATGGGAAGAGTTCTTTAATGATGAGACAGTCGCAGCGTTGGTTAAGGAGGCAGAAAGCAGCCTGGCAGGAGACTCCGCTTTAACAGCCGAGGGAACAACAGAGGCTGGACAGATTGATAATCAGTCAGATACGCAGTCTGACAATTCTGGTTCAGATAATTCAGCCGCAGGTAACTCAGGTTCAGGTAATACTTCTGGCAATTCACAGGTAAGTGGTTCGGGAAATAGTAATCAGGCAGCACAGCCAGACAATTCTTCAGATGGTGGCAGCAGTGATTCACAGGGTGGCAATTCTGCCAGTGATACACCGGCTAATACTAAATTCAAAGCAGACGGAACTTATACAGGTTCTGCTGAATGTGAAAGCTTTAAATACAACATTACAGTGACAATAATCATATCAGGAGATGAGATTACATCAGTTACAGCGACTTCAGACGCAGATAGAGATAATATGCCATATTTTGAAATGGCTAATGCAAAGATTCCTGCACAGCTTCTTGCAAATCAGAGCACATCAGGAGTTGACAGCGTTTCTGGTGCTACTAAATCAAGCAATGCCATAAAGAAGGCATTTTACTACGCTTATAAATCTGCTAAGAAATAAAGCAGATTTGTAATAGAAAAAATGAAGATAAAACAAGGAGGATTTATGAGGAAGAACATTTTCACTAAGATTGCTGCTGTTGCAGCCGCTACTGTTCTTGCTGTTACAGCACTTCCAGCTCTTGTGTCTTATACACATGCAGCAGATGATGAGTATTCATATGTATATGCTGGACTTACATGGCAGGAATACTGGGCTAACGAGGGCGTATATAACGCAGACAACATTTCATCATCAGATGAGATGGATTCACATGGAGAATATGATAAGGGTGGTTTTGATACAGTATCAAGAGCTACAACTAATCATGGTTTCTACAGATCAAGCTTCCAGTGTATAGCTGCAGTTAACACAGCAGAAGGAAAGAAGTTCAATATTGCAAAGTGGGAAGATGCTAATACAATAGTTCTCCCAGACGGAACAAAGGCTGTTATCGATAAGACTACAAATAAGATAACTTATGAAGGTAACGAATATACATTTGTTAACCATGAAATAACAGGAACAAAATATGTTCCAGTTAAGGTTAAGACTTCTGATTTAGCAGATCTTAAGGCAACTCATTCAGTTGTAGAGAATGGTGGGGCTCTTGTTGGTGGTGCAACTAACGAAGGTAACATTAAGCCATTCGAGTATACAGCAGAAGTTACTGCTGATACTAACGGATTAAAGACAGCTACTAAGAATTCAGATGGAACATTCTCATTCTCAGCAGCAAAGCAGGGAACAGATTCTGGTATCAAGGGTGAAGCTTTAAAGACAGTTTCAGACGTAACTCCAGGTGTATGCGAAGGAAAAGGAAGCTTTGGTGAATTCTTAAGAGTTGATATAACAGGTTCAGGTTATGGTGCTTTAGGTGCTAATATGCAGGCTGTTGTATGGACATACTATGGCAATGACGCAACAAGAACAACACCACTTGCAACATATGGAACTAAATTCGAGGCAGATAACTGGATGCACAGCAAGCTTGGTGTACAGTTAGGTATTACAGATTCTATCCGTTGCCAGCTTCCACAGGATACAGACGGAACAGGATACTGGACACTTACAGTTCGTGCATTAGGATATGCTGATTATACATATGAATTCGAAGCAACACAGGACAATATCGTTACAGTTAAGGCTCCTGTAAGTGATACAAGCAAGCTTGAAGCAGCTATTGCAGCAGCAGACGCACTTAATGAAGCTGACTACACAGCAGCATCATGGGCAGATATGAAGGCTGAATATGAAGAAGCAGTAGATGCTCTTGCCATCGCAGAATATCAGGCAGATGTTGATGAGGCAACAGCACACCTTACAGCAGCAATCAATGCATTAGTAAAGGTTGATGCAGGTACACCTTCAGGTTCAGAAGAGTCTGGTAACACAACTGATGCAGGTACATCAGATACATCTGTATCAAATGTTAAGACTGGTGATTCAAACAACATGATGGCTTACATCGCAGCAGCAGTACTTGCTTTAACAGCAGGTGTAGCAGTAACTGGCAGACGCAAGATTAAAGATATCAGATAATTGAATTGATACGCTTTCAATCATAATAAAACTATAAACAAGCCAAAGAACCGGGTCGGAGAGAATCCTTTGTGGGATTTTCTTGCGGCCCGGTTCTTTGTTTAAAGCTAGTACAATAAGTACTATTAAATATGACACAAAGCCAACGGATTACGACGCCAAAATAACAGAATACGGCAAGTATATTTACACTACATGTAATATGTGATACTGTACATTTATAAATGTGCATGTTTATTAATATCAGAGGAGGAAGTGACACCGGTGTAGTTAATATATTATGGGATTTAGTGAAGAGAAGGATTATTATGATGCAGCAATGCGTCAGATAAATGAGGATTCGTTGTGTTTAAGTACATATCAGTATCTTAACAGGAATGAAGAATGGGTTAAGAGGTATGAGGATTTTCTAAAGGGAAAGAGGTCACTGCCTTTATTATATGATCCATTTTTTAAGAAGATATTCAATCCAGCCGAGCGCAGGGACAGACTTTCAGAGCTGGTTATCTGTTTGCTGGGGCAGAAGGTTACAGTTCTTGAAGTGTTTCCTAATGAGGATTCACAGTTTCTTGGTGTGATGATTATTATGGATATGGTTGTACTTATGGCTGACGGAAGCATTGCTAATATCGAGATTCAGAAGATATCATATGATTTTCCGGCGGAGAGAATATCTTGTTATTCTGCTGATCTTGTGCTTAGACAGTATAAGATGATTACGGGAAATAATCAGGCA
This sequence comes from Evtepia sp., assembly GCA_963597265.1. Taxonomy (GTDB): domain Bacteria; phylum Bacillota; class Clostridia; order Lachnospirales; family Lachnospiraceae; genus Lachnospira. The sequence goes on from CAVBPJ010000049.1 coordinate 11,755, forward strand.
GGAAATCAGGGTGCTTCAATGAATGGTTCTTCAAAGCCATCATATAAGGATATGCGCAAGGTTCATACAATTATTCTGTTTGAGGACAGCAATAAAAGTCTTATAAGTGACATGGATAAGGCATTGTATTTTCATGTTGGAAAGACACGATTTAACACTGGAATCAAGATAGAGCTTCTACAGGATTTCGTGCTTGTAAGCCTTGACACATTTAAGAAATACCGATATTCTGATATCAGAGAAGGGCGTACTAAGATAATGGATTATGATTATGACAGTAGTCAGTATAATGATGAGTTAGTCTCTGAAAAGATGAAGAGAGACAGACTTAAATATTTGTCATTGTTCGTAGCAGAGACACCGCAGGAGATAGACAGACTGATAGAGATATTTCCTGATCTGGAATCAGTACGCCAGGATATTAATGAGTATTTGGAAAGACCCGGGGAGGTGCTCAGTATGTTTTCAGAGGCGTTGAGGATATTGGATAGGAATACAGCGGAATTGATGGTCGACAGGATGAAGGATGAGATAGTGGATCTGAAAGAGCAGAATGATGAACTGCAACAAAAATTAAAAAAGACAGATAAATTACAGGCGCAGAATAATGAATTGCAGGCAGAAGTGGAGAAATTAAAGAAGCTATTAGAAGAACAGAATAAGTAGTAAAAAGCAGCAGCTACCACAATCACAAGTGGTAACTGCTGTTTTCAGATTAATTATCTGTTAATCTTAATATCCCCAAGATTAACATCAGCATTTATACTCTTACCGCTGCCAGCATTATTAGTATAACTGTGAGAATAAGTAGATTCATTAACTTTAATGTCGCCTAAGTCTACAGAAAGATTAGCATTGTATTTATCAATATCGATACCGCTTATTTTCAGTGAGCCCATATCGACAGAAAGGTTAAGGACATCGCTGTCACAATTTGTAAGCTTAATGTCGCCCATATTGTTATCTGCAGTTAAGTTTTTAACTGTAGAATCACCAATCTTAAGAGAACCCATATTAACAGAGAAATCAGCAGAAGAAGCATGTACATCGTTTACAGACATATCGCCCATATTAAGGTCAGCCTTAATAGAATTAAGCGAGATATTGTCAGGAACAGTAATAGTAAGTGTACAGTCTGAATTTTTGATATTAGTCATAAGATGTACTTTTATGTGCTGTTCAATCTTTAGAGAAGTTCCTGAAACAGATACAGTAGGCTTAAATTTTTCAGCACCTGTATAGATAACTTCAAGCTTGTTGCCTTTCTTAATCTCAACACTGCCAAGATTCATATCAACAGATATGTCTGACACATTATCATAAACTGAAGAATTTTCAATATATTTGCCACTGGATGCCATAGTTATGCGTGTAAAAGGAGAAATATTTAATACATTTCCAAGAATGCCGATAATTATGCATATAAGTGCAATGATATATATAATTGACAGATAAATTCTTTTCTTCATAATTACACCTCCCTGGAATCGTCTTTAAGTACATTCTTAAATATTGCATGTACTACAGCCGCAATTGGCCATATAATCCATGTTAATGACCATGCAAATGTGATGAAACTGATTGACAGATATATACATGTAACTGTATGCCAGAAAACTGACATAATAGTTGCCGCAGTATTGTTAATATATCTGACTTCTTTGTTTTCCTTCTTAACATAGCTGCCGGCTACATTGTCACCATTAAGTGAAAGTAAAGTCTTGCATGAGGTTTCAGCCATGGAACCGAAAACAATCAGGAATACGCCAATACTTACCATAGCAAGCATTGTAGCACCGCCGATATCATTAAGACCCTGAATTGGGATTGCGTCAAGAACAGCGGCAGGGACAAAGCTTATGATACACATGATAATTCCCAGAGTACGGCACACAATAGAAATGTTGCGAAGCTGTTCCTTCTTATCCTGCACATATCCGACAGTGGCATAATCAATAATACATTCGTGTTTCTTAATATAGTCGTATTTCTTCATTAAAGAATTGGTTATTATAAATATGCCGACACCGCAGGCAACTATAATAAACAGAGAAACAGTACCCAATGTCTGAACAAATTTATTATGAAATACACCGCAGGCTGCTGCTGGAACAACCGAGAATATACATAAGAAAACTCCTAATGCAGTCAGAAACGCATGTCTGTTTCCGGCATTTACAAAGCTTTTTGCCTCCTCCTGTGTTAAAGTGCGTCTGTTATCGACAGGAGCAGAAGACTGTCTGTTAAGCCCGAGAGTTTCCGCGAGTTCATCAAGATTACCGAATTCTGAGATAACAGTGCCTACAGCTTCGTTTTCGCTTTTTCCATCGCTTATAAGTTCATTATATTTGTCCTCCATCATGCCCCACAGTTCGTCTTTAGCTTTTAAAACCTCAGGTGTTGCGGGGAGATTGGCAAACATAGTTTCAAGATAACTTTTAATAGTATCCATACATTAATTCTCCTTCACAATAAATTTTTCAATAACTTCTTTAGTAAGAGCCCACTCTTCACATTTTGACTGATAATACAGCCGTCCTTCGTCAGTAATCTGATAATAGGTGCGCTTCTTTCCACCATTCTCGCCTACACCGGGGAAAGAAGTGATATATCCGTTCTTTTCCATTCGTGTAAATGCGGAGTAAAGGGTAGTTTCTTTAACGATATATTTCTCATTGGTCATGGCCTTAATCTGCTTAGAAATTTCGTAACCATAAGATGGCTTATCAAGCAGAAGATACAGGATAATTGTATCGTTGTAGCCTCGTATAATGTCGCTGCTGATGCCAGCCATGCATATTCCTCCCTTCAAATTAATTGCAGGTGCTGATACTCCTGATAATAAATGTCACATAAATAGTAATTACTACGACAGGCGATACTACGACAGCCGTAGTACATCTGTCGTAGTATATATAACATGATATGCACAATATGTCAACAAGAGAATACAAAAATCCCTCCAAAGCAGGTATAGAGCGCTTTGGAGGGACATATTAAAAATGTGTATTATTTGAAATAAACTTTAGATGCAGTAGCGGACATGATATTTTCCTTGTCTGCTGTTGATATTTCATTGCTTAAAACAATGTAATCAATAAGGTGTCTGTAACTGTCCTTGCATAGATTCATAGGGAGGTCGCTTCCCCACATAAGACGGTCACTTCCGACAAGTCCGATGGCACGTTTGATATAATGAATTGCGTCAGGATAAGGATACTTTGCGTCTTTACCTTGATTGGAAGGAAGGCTTGCAAGGTCAAATACAACATTGTCAAGCGTGAGTGCCTCCATTCCTTTAAGCCATACATCTTCCTGAACAAGACCTCTTGGTGCGAGAAGGTGGCACACAACGAACTGTGTGTCAGGGTGTCTCTTGATTGCACGGGCAAGAGCTTCCGGCTGCCAGCACTCGGCAGGGTAGCGTCCGATATCGAAAACAACAGTATTATTATGCATTTCAGCATATGAAAGCATTTCCTCAATAACATCACCGTCAAGAGGAAGTGTTGGATGATAACTCATAAGACCGCTTCCGGTGCTTACCTCGAACTTTACAATCTTAATTCCGAGGTCTTCAAACAAATGCTTTCTTATAGAATCAACATTTCTGCAGAATGGATCGTAAGTAGCTGCCGCAGCAAGACGGTCAGGATATTTCTTTGCAGCCTCATAAGTGTAGAGATTCTGTGGACCTAAGAAATTGCCCTGGAGCATAACAGCCTTGGAAACACCGGCTTCGTCCATAACCTTAAGAACTGCTTCCGGGGTTACATCATATTCACCGAGACATTCTGGTATCATCTGAAATATAGTGCCGTCGGCATAGCTTGCGTAACCTCCGCCTATAGCCTGCATCTCTCCGCTGTTTCCAAATCCGTTGATACAGCGGCATATATGAATGTGTGAGTCAATTATATTCATTGTAAAGCCTCCTTGTTGTTAGATGTAGAAAGAATATCAAGCTTGTGAGTATATAAGAATTCATTAATGATATGAATGTCATATTTGCATTTGTTAATCATAATTATGATTGCGGCATCACGGCTGACCTTGGAATACAGAGGGCTTAAACCGGCAATCTTAAGAGCCCGGTTAGTATCTGTCAGGTTCATATGACATGCAATGCAGAGAGCAATCACTCTGTCACGGCTTGGATTAGCACGGTTTCCATTAAGAATTCCATATGCATAACCTGATGGAATGTCGCTGTTTCTGATAATGTCGCTTAATTCAAGTCTGTTATGTCCAATATAGCTGTTGAAGAATTCGCTGATAGTCATCTGTGAATTAGTGTTTTCTTCGTCACAGTATCTGTTAAAATGTTCAGGCTCAACTGAACTTAAGATTTTGTCAAGTTCATAAGTCGGCTTTTCGTTCATAATTAGTTCCGCCTTTCACAATAGAGTACACATTTTCTATTGATATAGTGTATAATAATAAACACTAAATTACAATAAGGATGAAAATATGACTTTAGAAGAGGAGAGCAGGCTGTCATTCTACAGGGAACTGACAGTACTTGATGGAAAACAGAATATAGCACTGGTGCAGGATATAAGAAACAGTGAGCTTTGCGTTAAAAAGACACTTGATATATATTCTCGTGATGTATATGAGCAGCTTGCCTCTGTAAGAATTGAGGGCGTTCCTGCGGTAAAGGAATGTGTTGCTGATGATGGAAAGCTTATAGTAGTTGAGGAGTATGTGCAGGGCAGGAGCCTTAAGCAGTTATTAGATGATCAGGGACTGTTTAATGAGGAACAGGCATATAATATTGCAGTCCAGCTTGCGGATATACTTGTGAGACTGCATCAGTTAGAGCCGGCGATTGTCCACAGAGACATTAAGCCATCTAATATAATTATTGAAAAAAACGGACATGTGAATCTGATAGATTTTAATGCGGCAAGACATGTTAACGCTGATAAGAATGAGGATACCAGAATGTTAGGAACAGTGTATTTTGCTGCACCAGAGCAGTTTGGATTCGGGCAGTCTGATGAGCGTACAGATATATATGGTCTTGGAGCAACGATTAATTATATTATGACAGGCGACAAGCCGGGAGCAGGAATTGCGCAGTGCAGATTTTCGGATATCCTTAAGAAATGCCTTATGGTGGACACCAAAGACAGATACCAGTCGGCGGCAGAGCTTCGCAGCGTGCTTGATATGGTGAATTACAATTCATATGCACAGGATAATAAGAACGACAGGACAGCGTTTGGCGAGGACAATACTTTTTCGGTGGTGAGAACCTGGCGTAATATAAGAGATACATTTGTTAAAATGTACAGGAAATACCAGAAAAGAAATTACGATATTGATAATTCATGGCGTAGATATCTGCCGCCGGGATTCAGACGATTGAATGTTGTGTACTGTCTGATTGCGTTAGTTTGGTATGCGGTTATTGTATGGATAACAATAAGTTTTGCAGTTACGGACAGTAAAACGGGAATACCTGTAACTGGGGTAGAACTTACAATGTATAAGATAGTTTTATTTGTACTTCTTTTTGGAATGACAATGTGGTTTGGAAACTATCTTAATATTAGGAGAAAACTTCCGGGAATGAAGAAAATAAATGTACTAAGTACTATTTTGACATTTGTGTATGCATTTATTATAAGTTTTTTATTTTTCGCTTTTTTTGCAATATTTATGGGAATATTAGGATATGCATAAGTATTAAAAAGACAGGATATATGGAGTTGTTTACTCAATATATCCTGTCTTTTTTGTGCTGTCAGCACACAGTTTGAAAGCTTCATTGTGATAACATCCCTTATATGAAAAAGATGTTTATATATGCAAATATTTCCCTTCCAATACTGGCAGGCAGCCTGCTGTACTATGTGACTTCACCGCAAGTTATATTTGTAAAGAATATTAACAGGCTGCTAGGAGTCAGTCTGCATGTTGGAATGGAGAATACATTTGTAATAATTTTGCGTAGTTATATGCCAGATATGTTGTGGGCGTATGCGCTGGTGTTTTCATTAATGCTGATTACAGGTAATAAAACAGCTGATGTATGGAAAATGTTTGTGATAGCAGGCATGTTTTCAACAATTATGGAAGTCCTTCAGATTACCGGATATGTAAAGGGAACATTTGATGTGATGGATATTATTGTGGAGATAATTGCAGAATTGATGGCTGTTTTTATTATAAAAAGACATGATATGAGGAGGAAATCATATGAAAAGAATCAGGAAGTACATAGGGGTACTGTTGTGTCTGATAGTATTTGCTGCGATGGCAATGGGAAGCGGCTCTGACACAAGTGTGGACAACAGTAATGCAAGTGGTGCTTCGGACAAGACAGGTACAGAAAGCGATAATGTTGTCATGGTTGGTGGAAGCTTTGAGAAGAAGAATCTCAGATGCACAGTGACAGACGCTGATACGGATTATACAGATTATGATAATCCATATGGCTGGTACACACCATCAGACAGCATGAAATATGTCAAAGCAGATGTCACATTTGAGAATACAGGCGACAGGGATATATATGTAAGTATATACGATTTTGACTGCTATGCTGACAATGTCAGCTGTGAACAGAAATATATGATGTCAGCAACGGATTTTGTCGCCGACAACATTTCATCAGGCAGACAGGTAAGCTTCAGCGTAATATTTGAAGTTCCGGTTGATGCAGAGTCCATCGAGCTGGAATACACAGCCAATATATGGTCAAGCGAAAAAGTAATAATAAAGCTTCAGTAGGAGGAATAGAAGATGAGAGTTTGGAAATTAGTATCAGGAATTTTATCAATTATATTATTTGTAGTAGTTATGTTTCAGTCATGCGCCGCAGGAGTAGTTAATGCACTTGAGGATAATGGCGGCATATCAGGAAGCGTTGGCGTAATAGTCGGAATACTTATGCTTGCTGGCGGAATCGTTTCGATAGCTACAAGAAATAAGACAGGCAAGGGACACGATATAGCGTTGATTGTACTTTTCGGACTTGCTGCTGTATTCGGATTCGCAGGATATGGCAATTACAGTGACCTCGTAATCTGGTCAGTATGGTGCCTTATAAATGCTGTTTTAGCAGTTGTAAGCATGATTAAGAATAGATAAAAAGAATTCATAATAATAAATGTCTGGTATGCCACAGTAGTGCAGCATGCCAGACATTTTTAATTATTATATTAGAATGTAATCTCCCTGCCTTCTTTTCTCCACTGTCTGAATTCAGCAGAAGCAGAAAGTAACAGGTCAGATGATGAGTTAAGTGCAGTCTCAACAGAATCCTGAATAACACCGATGATGAAGCCGATTCCGACAACCTGCATGGCAACATCATTAGGAATACCGAATAATGAGCATGCCATAGGTATAAGCAGGAGTGAACCACCGGCAACACCAGAAGCACCGCAGGCAGAAAGCGCTGCAAGAATACTTAAAAGAATTGCACTTGGAATATCAACAGCAATACCTAAAGTATTAGCTGCGGCAAGTGTCATAACCGTAATAGTTATTGCCGCACCGTCCATATTGATAGTTGCGCCGAGCGGAATAGTAACAGAGTAAGTATCTCTGTCAAGTCCCATATCCTCACATTCCTTCATATTAATAGGAATGTTGGCAGCAGAGCTTCTTGTGAAAAATGCAGTGAGCGCACTCTTCTTTAAACATCTGAATATAAGTGGATATGGATTCTTGTGTGTACACCAGAAAACAAGAATAGGGTTGGTAACGAAATAAATAAAAAGCATAGTACCAACAAGAAGCATAAGAAGCTTTCCATATTCCTTAAATACTGACATACCATTGTTTGATACAGTATCAAATACAAGTCCCATAATACCAAATGGAGCAAAATTAATAATCCAAGTAACAACCTTGGAAAGACCATTAGAGATATCTACAAGCATATCTTTAGTAGATTCCTTGGCGTGTCTTAATGCAATACCGATAACAACAGCCCATGCAAGAATACCTACATAATTAGCTTTGGTAATAGATGTAATAGGATTCTCAACAATATTCATTAATAAAGAGTTAAATACATCACCGATACTTCCAGGTGATGACATTTCCTGAGCACCTTCTGCAAGAGTGAGTGTAACAGGGAATAATTTGCTTGTGAATACAGCGATTACAGAAGCAAGAACTGTACTGAACATGTACAGAATAATTACGGTTTTAATAACACCGCCATGACTTTTTCCTGAATGACATAAAGAACTTATGACAAGCACGAAAACGAGAAGTGGCGCAATAGCCTTCAATGCACCAACGAAAACACTTCCAAAAAGAGAAATACCAGTTGCTTTAGGAACGAGCAGACCAAGTATGATACCAAGTGCAAGTCCTCCAATAATTCTCTTAATGAGGCTAATACTAATCCATTTGTCTAATAATTTTTTCATATCTTATAGTATCTCCTATGC
>CAVBPJ010000050.1:0-20065 GCA_963597265.1 Evtepia sp.
TTAAGCATGTGGACGAGATACTCAAGTTCTTATCAGTTATGACAGGAGACAACAGGTATGAAGAGATATTGGCAGATAAAGAAGGGGTGAGCAATATGTGTGATGTAGCGCAGAGACTTGAAGACAGAGGCTTTAAAAGGGGCATAAGTCAGGGAATAAGTAGAGGAATAAGTCAGGGAAGCAATCAAATGATTTATTCACTTGTAGAAGATAAAAGCATAAGTCTGGAAACCGGTGCAAGAAAGCTGGGAATCAGCATAGAAAAATTGAAAGCTAATATGATTAATGCAGGGTATAAGAGCCCGGATATGTAAAAAGAAAGTGGTAATTTAGAATATATTGAAATATATATAGAAGTAAAGCAATGCTGGTAGCACATACTGGCATTGCTTTTTTGCATGTAGATCATAACCGTATAGCATAATTTACCAAAATGTTTTATAATAAAAATAATTGTCAGAAACGGAGATTATTATGTGGAAGATAAAACAGATATTTGATGGGGATTATGGGTGTGAAGAGCTGGCAGAAGGTCAGTCACCTAAGTTTTCTGTTACACTTGTTAATGAGAGTGGACAGAAGAAGTATGTATATGTAGAAGACAAATGGCTTGTAGACAGACGGCTTGACGAAGGTTCTGTATGGCCGGAGGATATAGATGAGTAAAGTGACAAGAATCATCTCAGAAGGTATGATGTTAACTGTACTTTCAGCCATTATACTTGTGGGGTGTGGCAACAGACATTCTGGTAAAACAGGATTGAATAAATCAGACATTACAGAGACTTTAAGCCAGACATCGGAATCAGAGAAAGATTCACAGATGAATTCTCAAAGTGAAGATAATACTGATACAGAGATAACTGATGCAGAGACAGAAGATTCTGGACAAGCAGACAGTGAAGAAAGCAGTCAGGAAGAAACAAGAAATCCATATATAATAGTAAGAGAGCCATATACAGGAGTTCCGGTATATGAAGATATGGAACACATTTATATGAATACAACATGGGAATATGCAGACCATTCGGCAATAAGTGATGGTTATGCTGTTCTATATAAAGCAGCAGGTGAGAGAAAGAATATTATAATTGGGGTCAATGCAGGGCATGGAACGGCAGGTGGTTCATCAGTAAGAACATTGTGCCATCCGGATGGCTCGCCTAAGAGTACTGGAGGAAGTACGGCGGCGGGTGCAACAACAGCAACTGCTGTATCAGGCGGCATGACATTCTATGATGGAACACCAGAAAGTGAAGTTACATTTAGAATGGCGCAGATTCTAAGGAACAAGCTTCTTTCACAGGGATATGATGTGCTGATGGTCAGGGACGGTGCAGACGTACAGCTTGATAATGTGGCGAGGACTGTGATATGCAACAATGTTGCGGATTGTCATATATCGCTGCATTGGGATGGAGACGGACTTAGTTATGACAAAGGCTGTTTCTATATTGCGGTTCCGGATGCAATTAAAGATATGGAGCCGGTTGCCACACACTGGCAGCAGCACAATGCACTTGGAGCCTCGCTTGTTAATGGGCTTGGTGATGTGGGGATGAAGATACATGGTTCAGGAAGTATGGCAATAGATCTTACGCAGACGTCATATAGCACAATTCCATCTGTAGATATGGAGCTTGGAAATGCAAGCTCAGATCATAGTGATGAGACGCTTGAAAATATAGCGGATGGCCTGATGGCGGGCATCAATGCATATTACGGGTATTAAACAATCAAACAAAAACGTAAGGAGATTAATTATGGATAAGAAAACACAGATTATAGCAGTTGCAGGAAAAGGCGGAGTCGGTAAGACTTCTTTAGCGGGAGTTATTGTAAAGCTTCTTGTTGAGGCACACCCAGATAAGAAGATACTTGCGATAGATGCTGACCCGGCGGTTGGACTTTCTACAGTGCTTAATGTTGATGTAGATAAGACTATAGATGATATAAGAAAAGAAGTAATTAAGAATGTTGAAGGCGGAGATACCAAGACAGCTGTGGAGTTACTTGGAGAAGCCAAGTACGAGATAATGGATGCCGTTGTTGAGCAGGATGGATATGCATTTATCGCGATAGGAAGACCTGAGACAGCAGGCTGTTACTGCAAAATTAATTCATATCTTAAGGAAGTTATCACAATGCTTTCAGACAAGTTTGATTATGTCGTAATTGACGGCGAAGCTGGAATTGAACAGATTAACAGAAGAGTTATGGAGAAGGTTACACATCTGCTGCTTGTTACTGATGCGAGCAAGAAGGGCTGTCAGGTTGTGCAGACAATCAAGAAGGTAGCGGATGAGCTTGTAATGTATGACCGAATCGGAGTTATCGCCAATAGAATACCTGATATGGAAGTTGCAAAGCTTATGGATATCGGTGACCTTGAACTGCTTTCAGTAATACAGAGCGATTCCAAGCTTGCACAGGCAGATGTTCTTGGTGAAAATGTATTTAATCTCCCAGATGATGCAGTAATTGTTGAGGGCGCAAAGAAGGCACTTGTTAATATAGGAATATTGTAATTCGAGAGTAAGAGAGAATTATTACATACTAATTCGGAGGTAAATGTGAAGGATTTAGCTAATCTTTATTATTTTGAGAAGTTGCTGGAGGAGGTCAATAACGACCTTGTAAGACAGGCACAGGCTAAAGGTGAGATTGCAATCGGAGCGGTCTGTTTCCAGATACCAGAGCCGCTTATTAATCTGCCGGGCAGCTTTTCGGTGAGGTTGCGAGCGCCTCGTACCGGCTCTATAGAGATGGGAACATATTACATGAGCAGTATGCTCTGCGAGGGATGCCGGGCAATATTAGAGCGGGCAATCGAAGGCGGATTCAACTTTCTTGATTGCATAATTGCACCGGATGCATGTGCACAGATGAACAGGTGCGTAGAGAACATTGAGAGACAGCACCTTATCGAGAAAGAGAAATTCTTCGTGGAATATTCGGATGTTCCGATGAAGAACGATGAGACGGCATTAAGACATTATGTTAAGCAGATGAGGCTTCATGTGCTTGAGCCGCTTAATAATACATATGGAATAGATATATCAGATGATGCACTTAGAAAGTCAGTAGAATTGCAGAACAAGATAAGCAGACTTATAAGAAGCATCGGTGACTATAGAAAAGAAGACAATCCAAGAATTACAGGATATGAATTCGCAGTGCTGTGTCTTGCAACCTACTGCTGTCCGAAAGAGGCACTTGTGGAAAAGCTCGAAGAGACACTTGAGGAGCTTAAAACAAGAGAACCTGATAACAAATGTAATTACAGGGCAAGGGTTGTAATGGTTGGTTCGGAGATTGATAATCCTGAGCTTATAAAGCTTGCTGAGGAAGCAGGTGCGCTGGTTGTGGCTGACAGATTCTGTTTTGGTTCACTTCCGGGAAGAGATGAGATTATTCTTAACGATACGGAAGATGTTCTTACACAGATATGCAGACAGTATATGAAGTGGGGACAGTGTCCAAGATTTATGAATACAGAAAAGATTATCGAGAGACAGGAATATGTTGATGCGATAGCTAAAGAGTATAAGGCAGATGGTCTTATATATGAGCAGATTAAATTCTGTGATTACTGGGGCTATGAGAGGGCTTCGGCATTCCATGTCATGAAAGAGAAATACGGATATCCGGTCCTTTCAATCGACAGACCTTATGCTGTTGGAACTTCTGGACAGTTAAGAACAAGAATACAGGCATTTGTTGAGAGCCTTGAGATTAAGCGTATCAATGCAGGAAGGAAATTATAAATATGTCTAAGAATATAGGAAGCGAGCCACTCGGCAGATTCTATACAGGCAAGAAGCCAAAGAGAAGAAGAGAATGGCGCGGATTGAAGGATACATGGTACGACTATGTAAGATGGCTTGGATACTGGAAAACTTTAATAACATTTATAATAAAACCTAATAATATGAAGGGGTTCTTCAGATACCGCTGGATGCTTAATTATCTTGCACTGCCTGATTTCATGGACAGACATACAGAAGGTATGAGAGGAACACAGCTTCGTATGGCACATCAGGCGCTGGGACTTATCGTTACTGATATATGCGGCATGCTTGGACAGATATTTAAGGCAGACCCTGCTATCGGCAATGATAAGAAGTTAAACAGCAAGATTGTCCTTTTTGATGAAAATATGATGAGTACCCTGATGGGCGGATTTCCTAACCTTACATGGTTGTCAGTGGAAGTTCCTGCCGTGTATACAAGTTCGATGATGTCACAGGACGGAGTAAGCTATTATGTTGATGTTACACACCAGTATGGTGTGCCGTCAGATGTCTGTCCTATGCCGGCAGCGGAGCTTGGTGTTGCGCTGGCTGATGATTTCCCGCTTATAGGCTGCTGTGCGGTGCAGTGTAATACAACATGTGACGGAAGCCTTATGGGTAACGGGATTGAAGCAAGGTCATTTAAGATTCCTACATTTCAGCTTGCTGTGCCTATAAGACACAGGCAGGAAAGCGTGCAGGAGTATGCGGCAGAAGAGGTTGTCAATGCAATCCATTTCATAGAGGAGCAGACTGGTGAGAAGTTCGACTGGGACGCATTCTTTAAGAGCATGAAGAGATTTAATGCTGAGACAGAGGAATTCCTGGAGTGGATGGAGATTTCCAAGACAGATTATCCTCAGGTTATGGGTGTAACGCTTGCACTTTACAGATATGGCGTGTATCAGGCTGCTGGTGGAAGAAATCAGGCATTCCTTGATATGGATAAGAAGCTTACTAAGATGGCGCTTGATGCATATAAGAAAAAGGAGATGGCGGCGAAGGAGTACCGTCACAGAGCCATGACATGGGGCGTTCAGGCTGCATATTACACAGCACTTCCAATCTGGCTTCTTAACTGCTGGGGCGTTGTGACTATTGCAGATATGTTAAGCATGGTGTCAACAGAAATGGTCAACACAGAGGATAAACATCAGGCAATGTTAGACCTTGCATATCTGTATGAGAACATGATTATGAGAAACCGTTCTAACGGCGGTTATGAGACAGGTGTTGAGGCGCTCTGGCGTTTCTGTGAAATGTTCAATGTTGACATTGTAATCATGTATGTTCATATGGGCTGCAAATCAATGTCAGGCTATCATGGCTTATTCGAGGAAGAAGCCAGAAAACACGGAATACATTTAATATGGGTAACACACAATCTTATGTGTCCTGAGGACGGAACGAGAAGAGACATGAGAACAGAGATTAACAGATATATGAGAACTGTTTTCAGGGAAGAGCCGCTTGACCCGTCACTTGAAGATTTTGATGATTCCAAGAACTGGTAAGAAGTGTGGATGCTGCTGGTGCGGCAGGAAAGGATAACACAATGAAATATTTCGGTGGTTGTGACGCAGGAAGTACATATACGAAATGCGTAATTATAGATGAGAATGGAAAAATCGTAGCTGCGGTTACTAAGAGAAGCAGAATTAATCCTGTGCTTAGTGCGAAGGATGCGCTTGATGAGGCTGTAGGTCAGGTTGATGGATTAAACAGCGCAGAGGAACTTACATATCTTATTGGTACAGGTTATGGAAGAAACAAAGTGCCATTTGCAGATGAGAATATATCAGAGATTAGCTGCCATGCTATGGGAGTTCATGTGACTGACCCTTCGGTTAAGGCAATAATTGATATCGGTGGTCAGGACGTTAAGGGAATTGCAATTGACACTGACGGAACTGTGCTTAATTTTGCGATGAATGACAAATGTGCAGCAGGAACGGGGAGATTCTTTGAATCAATGGCGAGAGCATTTGAGATGTCTTTAGATGAATTCTCAAATCTGTCTCTTACAGCAAAGAATGTGATTCCAATAACGGCACAGTGTGCGGTATTTGCAGAGAGTGAGGTTATTTCGTTAGTAGGTGAGGGAAAGCCTATGGAAGAGATAGCAGCAGGAATACAGTTATCAGTTGCCAAGAGATGCTTTGTTATGGCTAAGAAAGCTGGTGCAGTTGACAGTGTTACACTTACAGGCGGCTGTGCCAAGAATGAAGGCTTGAAGAAAGCTATTGAGAAAGTTCTTAAGATTAATGTAGTTGATCTGCCGACAGACCCACAGCTTATGGGAGCATTAGGTGCTGCAGAATACGCAAGACAGAAGGGAAGTAAATAATGATAGTATTAAAAGTGCTGGCTATTATAGCAATCGTTCTTGTTGCATTGTTTCTTCTGACTCTTGTTATATATTTCTTTAATCTTGATATGAAGTTTGCGGCATCTTTAATCAAGCCGCTTACAGCATATTATAACTGGTCAAAGAACAGGCGTGAGGCAAAGAAGCAGCAGCAGGAGTAGGGGCAGTAAGAATAATAGGAAGGGCAGAAACAGCCGATGAAATTATATGATGGTGAAATAGAAAAGCTGACAACAATGCTTGAAAGCCACGGAGTTAAGCGTCTGCCATTACAGAAAGAATGGGAGATGACTGATAAGGAGAATCTTATTCTTAAAAGTGAGATGGCTTATGAGCTTGGCGGTGGAAGCAATGCGGCGGTGAGTGCCATCGCATTTACACAGGATGAGGAACTTGTACCGGAAGATGCAGTGTATCTGGTGGGTGATGACCTGTGTGATATCAGGAATGATATCTCATATGCAAGAATTACCGTAATCAGGCTGGACAGAGAATATATTAAGAAGCATGATGATAATGCACTGTATGCTTCAATGAGGGCGGTTGATTATGTAAGATACCACGCATTTCCTAAAGGATATATGATGAGAATATCGTCAGTCAGGGAAAGAGAACCGGTAAGAGTGAGTCAGGAAGCAGTTTCACAGGGCATTAATTTTGCGGCTGTGGGGCATGGACTTATTAATGCCTACAGGAAACGTCCTGAGGTTAAGGCTGTTAATATATATTTTGTCACAGACCAGAAGATAGATTATACATTTTTAAAGAATGAAGCACACAGATGTGAACAGATAACGGATTCACTAAACCACATATTTAATGGACTTACAATGGATTGTTCGACATGTTCAAGCAGGGAATTATGCGATGAAATTGACGGCTTAAGAGAAATACACAAAAAGCAGCTTTAGCATTTTTTGACGAAATTTGGCGAAAATAGTACTATTTTGATTGACGCTTTAAAGGGGATACTATATTATTAACATAGGTAAAGGTTAGAGGTTATATTTATATAAAGCACACGGGAAGGGGCTTGTTATGAAAGATACGATACTTATTGTTGATGATGCGGAAATCAACAGGGAAATGCTGAAAGAGATGTTAAAGGATGATTACGACATCTTAGAAGCAGACAATGGACAGGCAGGCCTTGAAGTTGTGAAACAGGAAGAGATGTCGATATCGGCAATATTACTTGATATAATGATGCCGGTTATGGATGGGTTTGAATTCATGACCAAGCTCCACGATATGAAGCTTATGGATAAGATACCAGTGCTTGTAATCAGTGGCGATAATACAGTCCAGAATGAAAAGAAATGTTTTGACTATGGTGTATCTGATTTTATAGGAAGACCATTTAATTCTGTTCTTGTTAAGAGAAGAATCCAGAATATGGTAAGTCATTTCACATATAAGAATAAGCTTGAAGAGAAAGTTGAAGAGCAGACTGCTGTATTAAGGCAGGCATATGAGAACCTCAAGATTCAGGCGGAGAGACTTGAGAAGCGTAATCAGGATATTATGGATATGCTTGGTGCGATAGTTGAGTGCCGTAATCTTGAAAGCGGTGAGCATGTCAAGAGAGTTAAGGGTTATACAAGAATTCTTGCGAATGAGTTCGGAACAAGATACCCGGAGTATCATCTTGATAAGCATACAATTGATATGATTGTGGCATCAAGTGCACTTCATGATCTTGGTAAGATTGCTATTCCTGATAATATTCTTATGAAGCCGGGTAAGCTTACTAAGGAAGAGTTTGAGTGCATGAAGACTCATACAATCAGAGGATATGAGATATTTGAGACAATCGATGGCGACTGGGAACCTGTGTCTAAGCAGATAACACTTGATATTATAAGACACCATCATGAAAGATATGATGGCAATGGATATCCTGATGGACTGAAAGGTGATGATATACCTATATCAGCACAGCTTGTTTCGCTTGCAGATGTGTATGATGCGCTGATTAGTGAGCGTTGTTATAAGTCAGCGTACACTAAAGAAGAAGCATATAATATGATAACAGGCGGACAGTGTGGTGTATTCTCACCTAAGATTATGGATGTGTTCATGAGTGTGAGAGATAAGTTTGAAGAATTCGCCAGCAATCCGATAGTTGAATAATTAAGCATTAATAAAGCGGAGAGATTAAGAAGTCTCTCCGCTTTTTAATATTTTATTATAGTGCCGTTATGCGGCGGATGTTTTATCTGAAAAGTTCTTTAACCATATCAGCATTATAAGAGATGCTTGTCGCATGCTCTACTTCAATAAGGTATAAAGCATGTGCAGCGAGGTGTTCAGCAGCCTGTTCAAGATCTCTGATACCTGTTGTGTCTTTGCAGTAATCAAGAACTGCTTCAAGTCCGTCATCAAGCACTAAGCACTCATCTTCGTGAAGTCCGATTCTTTTAAGAACCTTAGGAAGAGAATATTTAAGGAATATTGTCTTCTTCTCTTCTCTTGTGTAGTCAGGAATATCGATGACTGCAAATCTTGAGAGAAGTGGTGCACTTATCTTATCCTTATCATTAGCTGTGGCGATAGGATATACGCCGGAAGTTGGAATCAGACACTCCATGTAGTTATCTGTGAATCCGAGGTTATCAAGGAGTGTAAGGAGTACATCAGCAGGGTTGGCATTACCATTGCTTGAAGTAGCCTTATCAAGCTCGTTGATGATGAATACAAGGTTAGATTCACCAGCCATGTTAAATGACTCCATAATAATACCAGGCTTGGCATTAGAGTATATTCTTGAACTACCTGTAAGCTGTTCAGCGTCATTAATAGAACTCATGTCGAGTGTTGTCCAAGGCATCTTAAGAATCTTGGCAACGAGGTAGGCAATCTGTGACTTACCTGTTCCGGCAGGTCCTACAAGAAGGATACCGTATGCTGGAAGTGTATGTGTTCTGTTAATCTGAATAACAGTTTCAATAATTCTCTGCTTAACGCTTTCCATACCGAAAAGCTCTTCGTCAAGAATTCTTCTTGCTTCAACAGGGTCAATTGATTCGAAATAATTGCTCTTCCACTTAATATTAAGCATAATAGAAAGCGCTCTCTGGGCATGTCTTTTCTCTTCAGGAGTTACCTCGCTTGAACGTGCAACAACAAGATTACGTCTTGCCCATAAACGGATATTCTCAGGAAGTGTGCTTCCAGCACAGTTAAGGAAATCTGAGATACTTGTGAGGCTTGTAAGCTTCATATCATCAGCAGATTCGTCAGGCTCTTCACTGTTTTCTTCTGCAATAGCACTGCTTTCTAATAATCTTTCAATCATGAACTGAAGGAAACCGTCTTCGGCAGATAACTTGTTACCATTGCCAAATGCAACTTCCTGAATCTTGTATACATTATATCCTTCAGATGAGTTGGCACCTGTAAGCTTTACTTTAACTCTGTTTTCGCCAAGCCATTTGATAAGGCTTGTAAATCTTGAATCAATCTTTAAGATGTTGCTTGTGAAAGATTCACCATCAATCTGGAAATCAAATGCTGTCTTCTTATAAGGATTAGTGAATAATCCAAATGAAGTTTCATCCCACTGCTTCTCTGTATTATCAAGAACAAGAATTGGGCTCTCTGGTGAAGCTGTAGGATTGTCAGATTTGAAAGTTGTATAAGTACATTCAAAACCGGCACTGCTGCCAGTGCTGGCATTAGCATCATAAACTAACATATATTCCTCTTTCTGTGCATGTAGCACTTGTAATAATCTATCCTATAATAACATATTCTGGAAAGTTAGCAAGGAGAGGATTGAATGTTTAATTAATTGCTCTTATTTCACCCTCAGTGATAAGCGGATATCTGGCAAGTTTATCACCATCAAGGTTCTCCTTATGCATATCAACAGCACATAGCTGATGATTGTCATATGCTGTGTAATAATAGATACCTTTAGTAGCATTGCAGCAGCATGTGTATATTGTTATCTCGTATTTGTCATCGTCTAACTGGCAGCAGCCACGCTGCTGGTCCACGCTTCCAAGAATATGGAAGAACTGGCTTACGCTTGATTTCTCATCATCACCGGAAACAGAATTCATCTTAGTAAAAGCCACTCTTACGAATCTTGACTGAGATGATAAGTCCCCCGGAAGTCCGAGCGCGCCCATGCCACGGCTGTATCTGTTGAATTCAAGCCTGTCTGAAAAACTGCTTTCAGGCTGTCTTGCAGATAAGCCCATATAATTATTAAGGTTAAACATCTGAATATTAAATGGCGGATTGTTAGTAAGCACGCCAACAGGATTGTCATATATATGAAGTCCGTCTGACATGGACTCGACAGTTATGCAGCTGTCCTTGTCTGCGATAATCCAGTGAAGATTAGCACATGGAAACATTTCATTAAACTGAGTGTTAGTCAGATTAATAAATTGAAGTCTTTCTTTAGCTTCATCAACTGTCGCACACTGTGATAATATCCACGGAATGAATTCGAATACGGCAACATTTTCAACATCAGCTTCACCATTAAGACCTCTTGGGTCCGGTTCGTTGTAAGCGGCATTGCCAACGAAATTAAGACCCGCCATGCCAAGTCCTTTCTCGTTAAATGCTTCATAATATAAAGGATAATCGTCAGCAACATGAGCCATTCCAATCATTGCAAAGTGATTATTCTTAACGCCCATAAAACGGAAATTAATTGGATAATTTCTTGGAGTGACAGTCACCTCGTCACCATATGAAAATTCATAGTCAAGTGTTCTTCCCATATAGAAATCTTTAGTTTTATAAGTAGCAGCTGTACACATAAGCCCTCCTGATATGTTTAGATTATAGTAATATTCTGATTATTTATTAGGAAATAATACATCAAATGTGAGGGGGTGTATATAAGGTATCATCATAATTTACTAAAAGTTAATGATATTCGTAAGAGCAATACCCTATATGGGTAGAAGCTATAAAAATCACCAATACTTACTCACATTCGACATTATTCGACAGCGCTGCGGAGTATTATTGATAAGAAACATAGGAGCAGACTCTTTTTGGAGGATAGAATGAAAAGGATAATAAGTATTGTGCTGATGACAGTGATGCTTGTGAGCATTTTGTCATCATGCAGCATGCCATTAGGAAACGGCAGGAAAGGAAAAAAGCAGCGCATAGTTGTGCAGCTGGACCAGGACTACTGGCTGGCAAGTGTTGGAAGAATGTTGAAAGAACATTTTCCAGATGTGGAGTTTGATTTCGTGATAAGCAGCAGCGGAGAGCAGTATCTTAATGATGCTGCAGTGAATGATGATCTGGCAGACATAATAATAGATGCATCATCATGGACACAGACATCAACAATGGATGATAACTATAATATTAATTCAAAGGATTTTCTGTATGATTTTTCATGGACAGATATTACTAACATGTTCTATAAAGTGTATCTTGATGGATTTGTTAATGAAGATGGTTCGGTGAACTGGCTTCCGGGAGCGGCGAGTGTGGAAGGAATACTTGCCAACACAGAACTTTTTGAAAAGTATGGGATAGACATACCACATGATTATGAAACATTTGTTGAAGCATGTGATAGATTCAGCGAATACGGAATAAGAGGATTTGCGACAGATTACAAATATGACTACACAGATTCATATATGCTTCAGGCATGGTCGATACCAATGCTTCAGAGTACAGAAGGGCGTAAGTGGCGTGATGAAGCAATGCAGGGTGAGATAAGTTATCTGACGGATGATCTTGGAATGAAGCTGTTTACAAGGTTAGAGCAGGTGCTTAAGGATACAGGAGCGCAGGCAGAAGATGTAAACAGAGGATATTCAAGCACATTTGACCAGTTCGTATCAGGGCAGATAGCAATGATTCGCCAGAGTACCAATATTGCAGAATATCAGGAAGAGGGTATGGATAATCTGATTCTTCTGCCGTATTTTGGAGCAACAGAG
The DNA here is from genome assembly GCA_963597265.1 of Evtepia sp. Taxonomy (GTDB): domain Bacteria; phylum Bacillota; class Clostridia; order Lachnospirales; family Lachnospiraceae; genus Lachnospira. Next base: position 12,096 of record CAVBPJ010000050.1, read on the forward strand.
GATGAAAACTGGTATTTCAGCACACCGGGGTATTCAGTGGCAATGAATGGAAAACTTAAAGGTGATGGAAAGAGAGAAGAACTGGCACTGGATATCGTAAGATATCTGTTTAGCAGCGAAGTAATGAATGCAATGGCAGACAGAATCCAGTCATTTGTTGTCTACAACAAGAATGTAAATGTGGATGTCCAGGATGTATTTGCCAACATAATTCCATATATAGAAAGCAACCACATGTATACATATATAAGAAATGACAATGTATGCAAGGCAAGTTATGCGGCAGTCCAGCAGATGCTTACAGGACAGACCGACGCTGCCGGAGCGGTAAAGATATTTAACGATAATTATAATACAGTAAAAGATAAGGATGAGGTTATAACAACATTTGACAAAGAATATCAATGGCGGACGACAGATACAGGAAGTGAAGCATTCTCGGTGCGGGTTAATACGTTAAGGAAGATATGCGGCACAGATATGCTGATTGCACCTGCTGCCATGAATGCGGGCGATATATATAAAGGCAGTTATACTAAAGCCCAGCTGGAGGCACTTCTTATGGGCGGCGGAGCGAAATTCTACACGAAATATGCCACCGGAAAAGAGATAAAACAAGTCGTAAGATGCCTTGTTGAAGGATGTGGAAGAGATGATGACCCGATATCGTGGGATACGCTTCCGGCTTCAAGCGGATTTAAGATGAAGATATCAAGAGATGACGATGACAGCATGCATCTTATAGATATACTGGTAGACGGTAAGCCGATAGATGACGAAAAAATATATTCTTTCTGCTATGCTGACGTTTTTGGTCATACTTTGTTGGAACGTGCATATAATTATGATGTGTCAGAACATGGCGGAGTACATATGTATAAGCGGGAAGCTGACATTGCAGAGGGTGAACAATATGACGGATACATAGTCCGTACCGGTAGTGTACAGAACCTATGGACACAGTATTTTTCAGAGGGAGGAAAACTTGCCGGACCTGAAGAATACATAGAGAAAGACTGAGTATCTGCAGGAAAGGAAACTGGTCAATTGAAGAAGAACGAGTATAGTAAATATTTTTTTGCAGCGGTAGGGGTAGCCATAGTTGTGTTCATATGTATGGGTGCAATACTGGTGAATTATTCAATTAATGTTAAGGATGAATTATATGAGACAAGTTCCAGAAATCTGAAAGAGGTGTATACACAGGTCAGTCAGAAGTTCATGCAGATAACCGAACAGCAGTGGAAGCTTCTTGGAATGACAGGTGATTATATAGATGAGGCGGATGAAAATGTTGATGATATCCGCACATTTCTTAATGAGTGGAAGAATGAATGGCATTTTACAGAATTCTATTTCATAGATGACAATTGCAATTACTTATCATCGACAGGAAAAAGGGGATATCTCGAACTTGGAAGTACATGGAAGAATCTGGTTATAAACAGGGAAAATGTTGTTGTTGACGGTTCACTTCCGGGAAGTGATGAAGTAATGTTTTTCGCAATTCCTGTGGAACAGTCCAATGTAAATGGTTTTGATTATAATTTTATAGCCGTTTCATACAATACGGAGGCTATTAATAAAGAGCTTGGTGTTAAAGCATTTGCAAAGAATACAAGCAGTTACATAGTGTATGCCAATGGAGATATTGTGCTGAAATCAGACGGCAGCATGGATATAGGGGGGAATATATTCTATCACCTCAAGAATGCTGCTATCGCAGGTAAATCACTGGAAAGCTTTATGGAGAGTGTCAGGAGCGGAGATTCTGGTGAGATGATGTTCTGGCTTGGTGAAGAACAGTATTATCTTGTCTATGTGCCAGTGGGGTTTGCAGACTGGGGGCTTATCTCAATGGTTCCTATAAATATTGCTAATTCCAGCTTTGTATCAATACAGCAGGGAACCGTGAAGATGGCAGCCCGTATTGGAGGACTTCTTCTGATTGTCGCAGTCGTAGTGCTGTATACATATTATAAGAGATATATGACAGTCAAGAATCATGAAATTGCAAGACGTGACATTCTGTTTTCTATTATGGCTAAGAACCTTGATGATGTGTACATTATGCTTTCGTGGGGTGACTGGCAGCAATTATATATAAGCAGTAATGTGGAACGTGTTCTTGGATTGAATAATGATGATTATAACCAGCTGTCAAAAGAGTTTAACAATCTTGAAAAGAAAGGAACTATTCCTGACTGGAAAGCCATATCAAGATTAAAGATAGGAGAATCTGTTATTAATGAGTACTGGATTAAACCAGCCAATTCAAGCGAGTACAGATTATTCAAGCAGGGCTGTTATCATATGGATAAAGATGGTGATGATGTTCTTGTTATTATTCTTTCGGACAGAACTTACGAACAGCAGATAAGAGACCATATGGAGGATGCCCTTCATACAGCGGAGGCTGCCAACCGTGCAAAGAGCCAGTTTCTTTCTAATATGAGCCATGATATAAGAACACCTATGAATGCAATTGTAGGATTCTCCCAGCTTCTTCTGCGTCATGAGAAGAAGCCTGACAAAGTCAGAAAGTATGCAGAGAAAATCGTTATATCAAGCCAGCATCTGCTGAGTCTGATTAATGATGTGCTGGATATGAGCAAGATTGAGTCAGGAAAGACAATACTTAACTTAAGTGATGTCAATCTGGCAGATATTGTGGATGAGATAGATAACATTATAAGACCGCAGGCAAAACAGAAAGACCAGACATTTGTTGTAAAATCCGATAATGTTGAGTACTGCCGCATCACAGCGGATAAATTAAGACTCAGCCAGATACTTCTTAATATCTTATCCAATGCCGTCAAATACACGGGTGAAGGCGGACACATAACATTTGAAATAAAAGGAATGAGCTTTACTAATCCACAGATTGCCAAGTACAAATTCGTTATATCTGATGACGGAATCGGTATGAGTGAGGAGTATCTGAAAGAGATATTCAAGCCATTTACAAGGGAAGAGACACAGCTTACAGAGACAGTTCAGGGTACAGGCCTTGGAATGGCTATAACCAAGAATCTTATTGACCTTATGGGTGGCATAATTAATGTGCATAGTACGCAGGGAGTCGGAACGACATATGAAGTTACAATGGAATTCAGAATTGCTGACATTAACACTAACAAGGATTTCTGGGACAGATATAATATCAGCAATATTCTGATTGTTGATGATGAAATTGAGACATGCCAGAATATAGTTGCAACTATTAACGGAACAGGAATCACGGCTCAGTATGCCCTTGACGGAGCCAACGCTGCTACAATGATAAAATCTGCAGACGAGGCGGGCAATCCATATGATATTGTTATCACAGACTGGAAGATGCCGGGAATGGACGGAATAGATACCGTTATGGCAATAAATGATGAGAATCTTGAAAAAGAGCCTGTGATATTCATAAGTGCGTATGAGTGGGGAGAAATCCGTGAACAGGCGGCATCGCTTGGTGTGGCAGGATTTATCAGCAAGCCGTTCTTCCTTGCCAATCTTCAGAATGGCATTGAAAATGTTGTTAACAAGACTGAACATGAGACAAGACCTAACCATGTCCTTGAAGGAAAGAATTTTCTTGTTGCAGAGGATAATGTTATTAATGCAGAGATGTTCAAAGAACTGCTGAAGGCAGAGGGAGCAACATGTGACTGCGCAAGGGACGGAATGGCAGCAGTTGATATATTCAAACATTCTAAGAAGGGTCAGTATGACATGATATTCATGGATGTACAGATGCCTAATATGGATGGTTATGAGGCGACAAGAACTATAAGGAAGATTAAGCATCCTGACGCAAAGGATATTCCGATTGTTGCGATGACAGCCAACGCATTTGCCAATGATGTGCGTGCGGCATTCGAGAGTGGAATGGATGCACATCTTGCCAAACCGATTGATATAGACCGGATAAAGAATATAGTTGGAAATTTTACATAGAATTTACATAACTTACATAATACATTTTACAATGCTCATTTAGAATACACATGATATGTGAGATAGTCTAATGAAAAAGGAGCTTATGTAAAATGGACATTTTTGGTGTATTAACGATGGTCGGAGGTCTGGCATTATTCCTGTATGGAATGAATGTCATGGGAGATTCCTTAGCGAAGCTTTCCGGCGGTAAATTAGAACAGATACTTGAAAAACTTACTTCTAAAAGAATTATGGCGGTTATTCTTGGTATGGCTGTAACAGCAGTTATCCAGTCATCATCAGCTACTACTGTAATGGTTGTAGGTTTTGTTAACTCAGGTATTATGCAGCTTTCACAGGCTGTAGGTATTATTATGGGTGCCAATATCGGTACTACAATAACTTCATGGATGTTATCACTTACAGGTATTAATGGCGCAGGATGGATTAAGCTTTTAAAGCCATCTTCATTCTCACCAGTGCTTGCAGTTATTGGTATTGTGATGACTATGACATGCAAGGATAATTCCAAGAAGAAGGATATAGGTAATATTCTTCTTGGATTCGCAATTCTTATGTCTGGTATGGAAACTATGAGCGGTGCTGTTGCACCTCTTGCAGACAATGAGAAGTTTACTGGAATGCTTACACTGTTTTCTAATCCGTTGTTCGGACTTCTTGCAGGTACAGTGCTTACAGCAGTTATCCAGTCATCATCAGCTTCGGTTGGTATATTACAGGCGTTATGTATAACAGGTGCAGTTAACTATGCAACAGCACTTCCTATTATCATGGGACAGAATATCGGTACATGTGTAACAGCACTTATATCTTCTATCGGAGCTAAGAAGAATGCCAAGAGAGCATCTATGATACACCTTTACTTTAATATGATAGGTACAGTTATATTCATGGTCGTATTCTACAGCCTGAATATGTTCGTACATTTTGAATTCTTATCAAAACCGGCTAATGCAGCAGGAATAGCAGTAATTCACAGCCTGTTTAACATTGGATGTGTTATTGTATTGTTCCCATTCGCTAATCTGCTTGTAAAGCTTGCAACAATCTCAATTCCTGATGGAAAGCACGAGGAGGTTGTAAAGACAGGCGTGGCAGCAGAACTTGAAAAGCTTGATGAAAGATTCTTAGAGACTCCTGCAGTTGCTATGGAGTTATGTAAGAATACTGCTGTTAAGATGGCACATTTGTCACAGACGGCTCTTGATAAAGCACTTGGTATTATTAATAACTATTCTGAAGCCACATATAATGAGGTTGTGGCTATGGAAGAAGATGTTGATGAGTATGAGGATAAGCTTGGCTCATATCTTGTAAAGGTCGGAAACTGTGACTTATCAAGACATGATAATCATACATTCTCAATTCTTCTTCACTGCATGAGTGATTTTGAGAGAATATCAGATCATGCAATCAATATTGCAAAGTCTGCTAAAGAGATGAATGACAAGAAGTCATCTTTTTCAGAGAATGCAAGAAAAGAACTTGAAACATTTGCCAAAGCGGTACATGATATAGTTGATAACACAGTGCAGGTTTTTGAGAATCAGGATATTGAAGCGGCAAAGCATATTGAGCCGCTGGAACAGGTTATTGACGGACTTAATCTGGAGGTTAAGCAGCGTCATATTAACCGTTTAAGAAAAGGCAAATGTACAATTGAAACAGGACTTATTCTCGAAGATATTATGACTAACTTCGAGAGAGTATCAGACCATTGCTCTAATATTGCCGTATGTATGATTGAGGTAAGAGATAATGGCTTTGAGACACATGGTTATCTGGAACATCTTACGAATGAGGATAATCCTGAGTTTGCACAGGAATGCAGACAGTATTATAAACAGTATCAGCTTCCTGAGTTAAAGAAGGCTGACTAGAACAGGAGATGGAAATATGGCTCTTATTTACATAGTTGAAGATGATGAAAGCATAAGAGAGATTGAAACAATAGCGTTAAAGAACAGTGGACATATGGTGAGTGCATTTGGCAGTTCTAAAGAGTTTTTCAAGAAACTTGAAGAAATTCTGCCAGACCTTGTACTGCTTGATGTTATGCTTCCTGATGAAAGCGGATATGACATTATTAAGAAATTAAGAGCGCATGCGGCAACTAAGAAACTTCCGGTTATTATGGTAACAGCCAAGACCACAGAACTTGACATGATAAAAGGACTTGATGATGGTGCGGATGATTATATTAAGAAGCCATTCTCTGTAATGGAGCTTATTACAAGAGTTAAAGCACTGCTTAGAAGAACAGAAGCGGATGAGGCAAGTGTACTTGATGTCGGTGAAATTGAACTCAATCATGAAAGACATACTGTAACAGTAGGTGGAAAGCCGGTTGAGCTTACATTTAAGGAATATGAATTGTTAAGATATCTCATGGCTAATAAGAATATTGTTCTTTCAAGAGATTCTATAGTTCTTAAGGTATGGGGAACAGAGTTCGAAGGTGAATCAAGAACAGTGGATATGCATATTAAGACTTTAAGACAGAAGTTAGGTGATGCAGGTTCACGCATAAGAACTGTGCGTAATGTTGGTTATGTTATTGAGTAATCACATGAAAAGATGGAGAATATATGAAACAGAAGATTAATTTAAGACTTATCGGAATTGCTGTGGTTGCAGTACTGGCTACAGCTATAGGTATAACATTCATATATTATGGATTGTTTAAGAAACAGGTTCAGGCAGGTCTGAGTACTAATGCAGAAGTACTTATGGATGCAGGAGTATTTGATAAATCATCCAATGATGAAGATGTCAGATTTCCTATAAACAATCTGAGAGTTACATGGATAGATTCAGACGGAACAGTACTTTATGATAACGATAATGATGTTGAAGGAATGCCAAACCACAATGACAGACCGGAGGTTAGGGAAGCATTTAAGTCAGGATATGGTCAGTGCATAAGAAGGTCATACACAATGAATATGAATACCTTCTATTATGCTTTAAGACAGAATGATGGTACTGTTATCAGAGTCGCATGTGATGCAAGTAATATAGTGAGCGTGTTTGGAAATGTGTTTCCTGCTGTGTTAGGTATTCTTATTGCAATTATAGCAGCATGTATTGTTATATCACATTTACTTACCAAGACACTTATAGAGCCGATTGAGAGAATGGCTAAGAATATTGATTCTGTACAGGATAAGCCTGTATACAAGGAAATTGCACCATTTGCAGAGAAGATAAGGGTACAGCACGAGAATATCCTTGCCGCTGCAAGAAGCAGGCAGGATTTCACTGCAAATGTGTCACATGAATTAAAGACTCCTCTTACTGCAATCTCAGGATATGCCGAGCTTATTGAGAATGAGATGGTAAGTCATGAGCAGGGAATACATTTTGCACATGAAATAAAGCGTAATTCAGAAAGACTGTTATCACTTATCAATGATATTATCAGGCTTTCCGAGTTAGACCACAGTGAGATGCCAAGGCAGTATGATAATTTTGATCTGTATGAGTTCGTAAAGGATTGTGCTGAGTCCCTGCAGGTCAATGCACAGAAGCAGGGAATACATTTTTCATACAGAGGCTCTTCCTGTGTAATCCGCGGCAACAAGGATATGATAAGAGAGCTTATAGATAATCTTGTACAGAATGCTATAAGATACAATAAAGAAGGCGGACATGTTGAAGTGTTTGCTGGAATTGTGGACGGAAAGCCACAGCTCAGGGTTACTGATGATGGAATAGGAATTCCTAAGGATCAGCAGGACAGAGTATTCGAGAGATTTTACAGAGTTGATAAGAGCCGTTCTAAGGAAACCGGTGGAACAGGCCTTGGACTTGCTATTGTAAAGCATATTGTAGAACTTCATGATGCAAGAATATACTTAGAGAGTGAAGTCGACAAGGGTACACAGATACGCGTTGAATTCTAGAATAATAAAGAGCGAAAGATTTTTGTATTTTTCGCTCTTTTTTGTTATATTATATTTAAAAGAAAAAAGAGAAATAATCTTCAAAAGTACCGAATATAATATATATTGAGT
>CAVBPJ010000051.1:0-19548 GCA_963597265.1 Evtepia sp.
CCGCATGCCGTACCCACAGCATAACTAAAGCTGCTGAAGAGCTTTTCGTGACACAGCCTACAATCTCGATTGCCATTAAAGACCTTGAAGCTGAGTTTAATATTATTCTGTTTACAAGAAATGGAAATCATCTTGAACTTACAAGTGCCGGTGAGACATTTTATGAAAAAGCTAAAGACCTGCTAAAACACAGTACAGAGATGCAGAATGAATTCTTAGAATTAGGCAACCGCGTTCCTGTTCTTAAGATAGGAATACCGCCTATGTTCAGTACCATCTTTTTCCCTGAGGTACTTAATGCATTTGAACAGAACTATCCTGATATAAGGACAGAATTAGATGAGTTTGGCTCTGTGCGTGCATGTAATCTTGTACAGGACGAAAAGCTTGACCTTGCAATTGTTAATATGGAACAGTTTAATATAGATAAATTTGAAAGCTGTGTTCTTGCCAAGGAACAGCTTATGTATGTTGTTTCTAAGAAACATCCTATGGCTAAGAAAAAATGTATGACTATTGAAGATTTCAGAGATGAGAACCTGCTTATGTTTAATGTGGATTCTGTGCAGAATGAGCTTTTGAAAAACAGATTTGACCAGTTAAAGATTAATCCGAGAATTATTATGCGGAGCAGCCAGTTATATACAACCCTGAAATTCATTGACAACGGCAGATGCGGCTGTTTCCTTTTCTCAGATATGCTGCCTCGTTTCAAGCAATATAAAGGAATTCCCCTTGAACCACCGATTGATGTAAACATCGGAATCGTATGGAAGAAGGGGAAATTCTTGAGCCACAGCGCCCAGTTATTTATTGATTTTGCAATGCAGTACTGCTCAGAAAATATCACTACTTAATAAGTGCCTCCCAGCGCTCTTTAGGAATTGAACTGCTTGTTACAATACATTCAGGGTCTGGTGCAATCACATGCCTTACAACTTCAAACACCGCCTTGGCATCGCACAGAAGACACTTTGCATCACCGAATGTTACTTCACGCACAGCCTTACAATCAAGAAATGCCTGATTAAGTTTAACAAAATCCTCTGATATGTGAGGCTGGTCTGCGTTGTAATGCTTTCTCATATATGAATCTTTAATACTGCCATCTGGCATCACAATCTGCAATTTCATTGGCTTGTCCGACAATCTATGAGGTATATTAAGCACTTCTTCAACACTGTGTATAAATGTATTGCGCTCATGTCCTACACCGACAAGCAAAACTTTTCCCCCACAGCTTCTTAATCTGTCATAACAGCCACCCGGTGTACATGGTGTATTGTTGTTTTCCTCGCCCGCCAGATATTCTGCTGCTTTCTTTCCAATCCCTGCCATACTGTGTGTAGGATGAAGCGACCTTATTACGCCATCTCTTTTAAGAAACATATTAGTAAGCAGCCCGACACATGATGGTGTTTCTTTTGGATTATATACAGGAGAATCCACATTTATATTCTTCCATGTATGTGTAGGAAGAAGTAAAAGTCCATGTCCGAAATATTCAATCCATGCATCAAGCACTGTATCTGCCCCGCCTTCAACTTCTCCAATAGATTTCATTGATGAATGAATAAGAATTGTCTCATTCCCTGTTAAGCCCATATTCTCTAACTGCTTCTTTAGCTGTTCTTTGGTATACATATCTTCCCTCGCTTTTCGCATATCAATATAGTAAATATATTAACACATTTTACCTTGAAATATCCAATCAACAATGCAATAATTATAGAGAATTTATATGAAAGGATTAATATTATCATGACTAAAAGACGTTTAACACGCAGACAGCGTCAGGTAAGAAGAAACCGTATTATTCTCGCTTGTGCCGCCGCTGCTTTGCTTATTATCATTATAGTTATAATATCTGTTTCGATGAAGGGCTGTTCCAAGTCTAAGAACACAGATAAGAATACAGAATCTACAACTGCTAAAGTTGAAGAATCAACACAGATTAAAGAGAACGAAAACACCAGTGAAGATGCTGCTTCAACCAGCGCTGATAATTCATCAGCTACTATGTCAGACATAGCATCTACTTCTGCTTCTTCTAACAGTTCCGAATTCGTTCCTCCTGTAGTTCCATCTGGTAATGTCGTTTCCAAGGGTACTACTTCTAAAGGATTCAAGATTCAGGAAATTAACGGAGCAACTTATATTGATGGTGTCCTTATTGCCAATAAGACATATGCACTTCCTCAGGATTTCATTCCAACTAATCCTGACCAGCCTGTTAATGCAGACAGAAGTTCAACATGTCTTGACAAGACTCTTATGAGCGCATGGAACACTATGTTAAAGGACGCAACTGCCAAAGGCCTTAATATATATATTGCCAGCGGCTACCGTTCATATAATTATCAGGTCAATGTATATAACAGATATGTTAAAAGTGATGGTGCTGCCTTAGCTGATACATATTCATCAAGACCAGGTAACTCTGAACATCAGACAGGATTATGCTTTGACCTTAACTCTATTGAGGACAGCTTCCAGTACACTAACGAAGGAAAGTGGGTTAATGATAACTGCTACAAATACGGCTTCTGCATCCGCTTCCCTAAGGGTAAAGATTCTGCTACCGGATATCAGTATGAATCATGGCATCTTCGTTATGTAGGTGTTGATCTTGCAACTAAGTTATATAACAATGGTGACTGGATTTCACTTGAAGAATACTTTGGAATTACCAGCGAATATCCTAACTAATATTAAAACCGGAGTGTTAAACTAATCAGCTTAACACTCCGGTTTTCTAATTATTGCATATGCTTTTTTGCAGATTTGACACTATTAAATTATCAAAAACCCACTAAACTACTAACCTTCATTTGTTTCGTATGTCAATTAAACAATATATTTTATTGAATTGATTTTCAAAACCTACTAACTGAATTGATAGTCTCAATTTAGTAGGCATTTCTTATGCAAAACTCGTCTCAGAGAGTGTATAATAACCAAAAACACCCCACTAAAACAGCAAAGTAATTCGTTTTAGTGGGTTGTTCTTCAATTCGCAATTCTACACTCGTTAGAATAAACCTACACATTTGAATAAAAACAATACAATTGTAAGATAAAGGAGTAACCTTAATCCTAGTTAAAAAATCAAATTCTATTAATAAATTTTTTCACCATCACCAGACATATCAGAATCTCTAACGGCATTAGCAATATAAACCACAACGATTCCCTGATACATCCGTACATGCATATCTTTACAAGCTTTTCTTTCTCTGCACCTGTATCAGAAAGTAGTTTCAGCCTGCTTGTGTATTTTTCAAGGCGGTTCTTTACAATTATCATGCTGACTATAAGATATATTATAATTGCTGCAATTGCTGTTAAGCCATATGACATAAGACTTTCTATTGTACGCTGTCTTAACAGATTCTTTTCTTCAGAATATGATATGGTATCAAAGCCTGCTGTTTTCAGATATGAACGGACTACATTATCTGTTGCTGCAAATGAAGACTTTAGATTATATCTTATGTTAAACTGGTTCGGTCTTAACTTCAAAGTAACATAATCTGGGAGTTCATCAAGAAACAGATACTTTTTCATTACATTATTCTGATTATCCAATGCCTTCTGTAAAAGCTGTGTAGAACCAATTATCGTATACTGTCCGAACTCCGGCACATAATACTTAAGTCTGTCCCTTATCTCATCAGTTAATATTATAACCCTGGCAACATTAGTGCTGGCAGCTGGTTCTAATAATGAATAATATGTATACTTTCTATACCATAGACCTCGTACTGTAGCTTTCCATGAAAGGTCACCATCAAATAATTCTTCTTTTGATACTTGACCCCTTTTATATGACATATATAAATCATATTGGGCTTTTCTGTATTCATAACGCTCTTTTCTGTACTCATAATCCCCCGGGTAAGAAGTATCTTCATAAAGTTCCTTTTCGTAATAATCCGTTGGATTATCATATGTACATTGAAGATATTCATCAACTATTTCTATAATCTGCTCCCTTGAAATATTATCACTTATATATTCATACATATCTTTACTATCTATTGTATATCTATATTCTGATATAAGGTCAGTGAAAAATTTATTACATGCTACAGTATATTTATCCATGTAGAATGATTTTATATTATCAAATGGATTTCCCATATAATAGTTATTAAGGTTAAGTGTAACACCATCTTTCATAGTATCATCATATTCACCATTATTATCTGTATCAAGAAAGACAACACTCTGTGTTCCTTCTTTTAATGCATTGTAATCCAGCTTACCATCAGCATACTCATTAAGTATATTGAATATTTCTTTATCTATGTCTACATACTCGCCTGCAAACATATATTTTCTGTTTTCACTGGAGCCGCCTTCTGTCTCTCTTCCTTCACCATTCACCGTAATATTAATGTTCATATTATCCCATGTGAATGATCTTGTAGTTTCGTAATATCCATATGAGATATTATCTATTCCTTCAATCCGCTTTAAATTATTAATGATATCATCATTAGCAGAATTATATATTCCGCTCTTGCCTGATTTAACTCCTGAAAAATAATGAGGACGTGCACTATGACCATCTGCTATATTAAATTCATTACAACCATGAATTACTGTACTGTCCTCAGTATATCTCATTCCATTTTCAATCTTTATTAATTTATGTAAAGAATCATAATATATACACGGAACAGTAGTCACATTATCAACCATATAATTAACACAATCAGGTGTACTGCATTGTTCTTTATAATTGCGATATGATGTAACTATTCCTATGCCACACAATACTGTTATAACTGCCCTAACAAACGAAAATACTCTTACAAGAATATTAACAATAATTCCATCATTTCTCATTAATCTTGTTGCTGTGTTGGTTATAAAATTCTTTTTCATAAGATTACTGGTAACCTTAATTGTACGGTTACTTCCGTGTTTTTTCTTATGACGGTCAGACAGCAATATGCTGATTATACTTACCACGACTGCGATGACAAGCATTAATAATACTTTTATGTATATATCTTTATCTATTCTGAAAAATGTAACTCCTTTGGTGTGTTCAAGTACGAGACCTGCTATTTCCCCTATTCCCAGCGCAATACCGCTTCCCACTATTGCTGATATTCCAAGAATCACTGCATTTTCAAGTAAAGTAATAATTACTGTCTGTGCATTTGACGCGCCAAGAGATTTTTGAATAAATCGGACATCAGTCCTTGACCTGTTATATATAATAATCTGATATGTAACTGCCACGATTCCAATAATCATAATTAACATATACATATAGCTGTTTACATATGCATTATCCCATGACTGATAATCATATACGCTGCTGTTATAAGCTATGTTGTTCCTTATGCCGCTTTCACTGGCAATAGACTGATACATTGTATTATAGTCAGTCTCACTGATGAAATCACGCAGCCTGTATGCATATATATATGTTATCTCATCTGCAATCACATCAGCCTGCGTATCTGTAACTATAACACCTGGCAGACGTGAGCCGCTCTGCCATACATTAGTATAACTATTAATAATTCCGCAAAGTGTATATGTCGTATCGTCAATAGTCAGAATATCCCCTATATTCATCCCCTGCCCAAGCTGTATCAATGTATTCCTGTCAGCAGCCACTTCATTATCTGACTCCGGCATATGTCCCTGTTCCATTGTGATACTGCCCATTTTTATGAATTCATCTGACATTGTACCAACCATAATCTTATCAGTTGCAGAAATAGCTTCTATTGCGTTGTCCGAATCTACGCAAAGCGGTTCTATACTTCTGACAGTTACTGCTGTCACTGCCTGTTCAAGATATGGGTGATTCTTAATAACATCATTTTCACTCTTGTTGGTGCTATTATAAAACATAACAAACCAGTCACCAAAATGCTGTTTATTAATAGCTGTCTGCCACAGTTTCATATTTCCCGAATATAACAGAACTCCCGTCACAAACATAAATGATATCATTACCACCGCAATAACTCGTGCTGCCTCTTTCCAGCGTCTGCGAAGTCCCCTGAATGTCAATGCTATAAGTTCGCTGTTCATACCCCCACACCCCCTGTCACATTTCCATCTGTGATTGTGAGTATGCGGTCTGCATATTCTGCCATCTGCCTGTCATGTGTAACCATAACAATAGTCTGCTGATACTTAGACGCTGCCAGTGTTAACATTCTTGCAACTGTTTCTGCACTCGCAGCATCAAGATTTCCTGTCGGTTCATCAGCGAATATAACCGACGGATGGGTAATCAACGCCCTTGCAATCGCAGCTCTCTGCTGTTCACCGCCCGACATCTGTGCAGGAAATTTATCCTTACAGTAATCTATGCCAAGTGATTCCATTAACTCAGTCACTGCTTCCTCATCTGCATCTTCCCCATCAAGAATCATCGGAAGAATTATGTTCTCATATGCCGTGTATTCAGGAATCAGCTTATAATCCTGATATATGAACCCGATATGAGTGCGTCTGAATTTCGCCAGCTCTGAATTCTTAAGATTACTGATATCTTTTCCTGCTATGTACACTTTTCCTTCGTCCGGCTTATCCATAGTTCCAAGGATTCTTAACAATGTTGACTTGCCCGAACCACTTTTTCCAACAATTGCGGTGAATTCTCCCTTTCTCACCTCAATATCACACCGGTTCAAAGCATTAATCTTAACCTGTCCTGCTGTGTAAGTTTTAGATATACCTTTTGCGCTTAATATTATGTCCATATGTATCCCCCTCTCATCCCCGATTTCTATCTAGGATAATTATATCTTACAAAACTTACATCCAGCTTACATGGGCTGATATTTTGTCTTTAATCTGTACATTGGAAGCATCACAGTGAATTCAGCTCCACCATACTTTTCACTGTTACCAGCCTTTATACTTCCATGATGTGCCTGCACAATAAGCTTTGACAGGTTAAGTCCGATACCCGCCTTAAAGTCTGTTGCACTTCCATTAGTCTCAAATCTGTTAAATATACTGTTAAACTGCTCCGTACTTAATCCTTTGCCATTATCAGCAATTGTAACTACGCAGTCATCATTCTTTCTTGTTACATCAACATACACCTTAGTATTGTCATCTGCCAAATATTCCGCACAGTTGTCGAGAAGATTAATGAAACACTCGACAATCCACCCTTCATCTGCGTACATATACAACTTTTCATCACCATAATCTGTAACAATTCTATTTCTGTCGACCACACTGCTGTTAATACTTTCCTGAAGTATTGCCGCAACATCGACCTCATCACTTGTCATGACAACTTTTCCAGCCTCAAAACGGCTAATGTCCAGCAGCTTCTTTATAAATGTTTTGATTCTGAATGCATTACCTGTGCAATCAGCTATCTCTTTACGTTGCATGTTGTCATCACATTTTTCCTCAAGCATCTCAAGCTTCATGGTTATAATAGCGAGCGGCGTCTTAATCTGATGTGCTATATTCTCAATGAAATCCTGCATCTTCCTGTGCTGCTCTTTATTATAAATGTGTTCGTTTTCTAACTGTTTAGAAAGCCTTTCGTTGTCTGCATATACATCACACACTTTCCTTACAAAGCCCTTATGTCCAAGTCTGTAACAATTGTATATTCCTGAACCGAGTGCAATTAAAAGGACAGCTGTTATTGCTATTAAAGCGTACATTTCCCCATTAATTCTGCTCATATACGAAAAGCCATGGCTGCCGTATCCGGCACTTTCCATGGCTGTCCTACCCGCTCTGATATTGTTATCTGTTATCCCTGATGAAAACATTTTTCGTACAAATGCTTCACCATATGCTTTATCATGTAAATACAATGCACCTGCCAGTGCCTGCTCTTTAAGCCTGTAATACACTATAATTCCGGCTATAACAGCCGCATTAATCAATCCATATATAATAACAAAAACAGTCTGTCTTTTTCTGAATGCAGACAGTTTCTTCTTAACAGTGTTATCCATAAATCCCCCTGAAAGTTATTAGTCAATCCACCTGTAGCCAACATTTCTGATAGTTTCTATGTATTGCTGATGTTTTTCTCCATATGTTCCAAGCTTTGCTTTTATTCTGCTCATTGCAACAGTAAGTGTGTTATATTCCACGAAATTGCCATGAATATCCCATATTTTCTCATATATAACATCACGTCTTACGACTCTGCCTTTATTCTCTATAAGTGTTTTTACTATATCAAATTCATTAGTCGATATATTCAGTTCTTCGCCCTGACGGCTTATCTTATATCTGTCAAAATCAACAACAATATCACCTTTCTTGTAGATATTGCCCGCATTGAACTTGCTTCTTCTTAGGTTGGCACTTATTCTTGAAAGCAGCTCCTTAGTATAAAAAGGCTTTGTTATATAATCATCCGCACCTATATCAAGCCCCGTGACTATCTCTTCCTCATTATCACATGAAGTTAAGAATATAACCGGTACTTCGCTTGATTTTCTTATATTTCTGCATATATCAAATCCGCTTCCATCAGGCAGTTTGACATCTAACAGAAACATATCAATCTGAGGATTGTCAATAAATTTATCCGCTTCTCCACAGCTTCCGGCAGTAACTATCTCATACCCCTTATCTGTCAGCAGCAGTTTAAGGCTTTCGCATAATTCCTTTTCATCTTCAACAACAGCTATCATAATTTACGTTCCTTTTCACATATCCTGTCATACTGCTTATACATTTTCTGCACTTCATTTTCAAGCAGATAATAATGCTTAATATATGGAACAAGCAGAATAAGTATTGCAATCGCAAGCACAAGCAATGGCATACTTAATGCAGAGTCAATCGCCCCGACTATCACATATGCACACACTGTCAGCAGTTCCAATATTGCAAATGTTATGGTTACAATCAAGTGTACAAGCCTTTCATGCTGAAAGAACGCCACCTGTGTAAGATGCTCCTGCTTAATGTATTTCCAGTCACAGTCTTCTCCTGATTGTAACAATGAATCTATGTATTTTCTGTATGTTAAAATACGGTTTTTCATGGTTAGCCTTCTTTCTTTAAAATATCTATCTTATATTTCATCATCTACACTATTTAGTAAACGATCAAAATCACTCTGATATAAAGAATCCTGTATAACCCTGTATTTCTCAAATTCACTCTCTGCAAATTCTTTTGCTATTGCAGCCGTTACCTTTCCTTTATCTTGCAACACATCAGCATCATTGAATCTAAGAAATGCATCCAGCTTAGTTTTCCAGTCTTCCATAGTCATAGGAATATGTCTTCGTGCCTGTCTTGTTGCATAATCTAAATACATTGTTACTATTTCATTGAGTTCTTTTATCTCTTCCTTTGCCAAATAGTTCTTGGCAATCGTAACATCCGTCTTTACAATCTTTCCGTCTGGTGCATTTTTCCAAGAAGTAAGTCCCATATGTTCTTTATTATGGTCAGCCCTTGCAACGATCACTTCTGCTGCCGTATTTCCATGTACTGCATAGTGCATCTTATTCTGAACTGTCGCATAAAACTCCTTTGTTACTACAGAATTTTTATCATAATCAACAGCAGTTGCATATATATCTGTAATCTTTTGATAAAACCTCCGTTCACTTGCTCTTATTTCTTGAATTTCAGCTATTAAATGTTCAAAATAATCTTCATCAAAAATCTGACCATTAATCAATCTGCTTTTATCTAACACATATCCCTGTTTTGTAAATGCTTCCAAAACCTTTGTCGCCCAAACTCTAAACTGTGTCGCCCTTTCAGAATTAGTTCGATATCCCACAGCTATGATTGCAGCCAATGAATAAAACTTATACTTGTATTCTTTTCCATCATCTGCAGTTTGTGCAAATTTTGCACAAACTGAATTTTCATCAAGCTCTCCATCTTTAAATATGTTACTTAAATGCTTTGAAACAACACTTCTATCAACATCAAAAAGTTGTGCTATCGCCTTCTGAGTAAGCCATACATCTTTATTCTGCACTCTTACTTCAATTCCATCATCTCCTGCATCTCGGGTAAATACCAGAAAATCCACTGTACTATTTCTTATTTGTATTTTTTCGCTCATTCAGATATACCTTTCTTTTCTATAACGCACTAATAAGAAGCATTTTTAAACTACCTTCCCGATATCGCACTCTTAAACCATCTTCCAGTCTCAGACAAATCACCATCACTCCAGCCGCTCTTGGCACTGCAGCCTGATGATATAAGTGCTGATGTCTCTGCTTTATTACTGAGACTCCATGCAATAAAGCTCAACTGATTGCTGTTCATGAAGTTAAGCCACTCATCGGCAGATGCATAATCTATTCCACCGTTGCCTGACGCATCACATATACTACATTCACTGATAAATACAGGAACTCCTGCATTAAGAGCCGTGCTTATCTTATTTCTTATATTCTCCCTGTGTGTTCCTGCATAAAAATGTGCCACATACATAACATTTCCATCATCAAGCGTATTGCCGACAACACTGTCAACATCCTGTGACCATGTGTTAGTTCCAACAAGTATAAGTGCATGATCATCGTATTGTCTTATTGTGCCTATTACAGTTTCTGCATATGGCTTAATGTCTGAATTCCAGTCAGCCCCAACAGGTTCATTACATATTTCATATATTACATTGTCGTGGCCTGAATACTTAGACGCCATTTCTGCAAAGAAATCGCATGCCTCCTGAGTGTGTCTTGATGGTGCATAATTAAGCACATGCCAGTCTATGATTACATACATTCCCAGCTGTGTTGCATAATTAACACCATTGTCAATTATCTGCTTTAATGCAGCTTTATCTCCACCTGAAAGATAGCCATTATATTCTTCTGGATACATCGCAATTCTCACTACATTTGCACCCCAGTCATCCCTTAAGGTTGCAAATGCATCATAATTAACATAGTCTGGAAACCACGATATTCCATGTGTACTTACGCCCCTTAACTGAATAATGTTACCTGATTCGTCAGTTAATTTCGTTCCAGATACCTGAAGCCTTCCTGTTGGAACTGTTGTGACTATCCCTGCACTGCTTCCTGTATCAGAGTTATTTCCTGAATCTGCAATTGCTTCTCCAGCTCTATATGCCTTTCCATCACTGGCAAGAACTATCTCCATACCAGATTCAAGCTCGAAATCAAGAGTATACTTCGTAAGCTCGTCTTCTGACTCAGAACTTATAATTAATCCGACACTGTTCATCTGCGCCTGACTCTCAATTATCTTATTGAATTCAACAGGTCCGACACTCCACTGTGAATCCGAAGTATCAACCGTACAATTCCAGCTCTGTTCCAGAGTTGTACCATTTGCGGTATTAAGCTTGAATGTCCAGTCCAATATCTTTACAGTCTCTTTATTGTCAATAACAAGGTCGTACTGTGCATAGAATCTGCCATTGCCCTCCCATGAATTGGACTGTTTAAACTGCATTGTTACCGATGTCTTTACCTGTTCCTTCTCATCAGCTTTAGTTGTCTGTGTCACAGAACCTGTCTGCTTCTCGTCATTTAATGTGGTTTCTTCATTAACATTCACTCTGTGTTTTCCTGATTTTAATACTGCAAATGTTATAATTAATCCTGTTACAATAATTACTGCAACTGCTGCCAGTGCAATAATCAACACCTTCTTTTTCTTTCCGTCCATTGTATTTACCCCCATGACAAACTGTAATCATTATACCAAATATGGCATAAAAAAACAGCATGTCCTGCCCAAATTAACAGAACATGCTGTATAGAAATTAACGTATTTAATTTCAATATGTTTAGCTTCAATTTATTTAATTCCAACTTTATTAAGCCACTCTGCAACAGCTGAACCGGCATTAACAACTTCTGTCTGATATATTGCAAGTCCTTCTGTGACTGTAGCATCCGGCTCTAACTTCTTAATCGCATTAACTGTGTCTACAAGTCCGCTTCCTCCTGATGTTGCAACAGGTGCAATTGTTTTTCCTGATAAATCATACTCATCAAAAAATGTATACATTGCCATCGGCATATCGTACCACCATGTTGGGAAAAGAACTATAATAGTATCATACTGGTCAATATTAGATATGTGTGATGCCAGCTCAGGTTTAACCTTATTCTGTCCGTCTGTTCTTGCCTGCTCAACAATACCATCATCATAATCCGGTGAATACTGCTGCGCTGTAAGAATTGAGAAAACATCTGCGCCTGTCTGTTGCTTTATAATATCAGCAACAATATCATTGTTACCATATCTTTTACCATCTACAACTGTTACACTTGCTGAAGCCATAGAATCTGCATATTTCTTAGAATTAATCTTCTCTGAATCAGTATTATCAAAATACGAGAAATAAGCTATAAGAATCTTATTATCTGCTTTACCGCTTCCTGTAAACTCAGTCTGTTCTACTGTTACATCTGACATACCCTTATTAGTATCTGTTGTACCACCACATGCTGACAGACTTACTAATGTTAAAGCTGCCATAGCCACTGAAAAAAATCTTTTTAACCTCATAAATCCTCCTTGTTTCCCATATTATTTTGCGATATATGAATTGTTTCTAACACATTTATATCACCTAAACATAACTTTAGGTCAAGGACATTTTAAAGATTTTCTAAAATTTCTTCAATTTCAGGAAGCATCACCTGCATTAAGAATCTTGTCAAACTTAACCATAAACACAATAGTCGTAACAGCAGCCGCAATTATATCGCTTATCGGCTCTGCAAGAAACACCGCAAACACCTTATTCTCTATGAATACAGGCAGTATGAATATAAGTGGTATAAGCAGAATCAGCTTTCTTAAACACGCCATAATCAGACTGACTTTCGCCTGTCCAAGAGCCATGAAGCTCTGCTGACAGCTTATCTGGAAGCCCATTGCAAATATTCCTGCCATATATATTCTGAGCGCCCACGCTGTATAATTCACAAGTTCTTTGTTACTTGTGAACATTCCTGCAAACACCTGCGGCACAAGCATCATAATTACCCAGCTTACACATGTGAATATTACGCACACCTTAAACTGTGTAAAAAATGCTTTCTTAACCCTGTCTTTGTTCTTTGCTCCATAATTAAAACTGATAATCGGCTGTCCACCCTGACATATTCCCTGCAGAGGCATAAGAATAAGCTGGCTTGTACTTGTTATAATTGTCATTGCGCCTACTGCAAGGTCTCCACCATATTTGGAAAGGCTTGAAGTAAAGCTGATTGAAAGAATACTTTCAGTAGAAAGCATTACAAATGTTGATATTCCGAGTGCCAGACATGGTCCGATTATCTTCGCGTCAAGTTTAAGATTAGCTTTCTTAAGACGAAGCATAGTCTTGTTGCCAGTGAGGAAATGCATAATCCAGACTGCTCCTACAGCCTGACTAATCACTGTGGCAAGTGCTGCTCCTCTTACACCCATATTAAGCACAAATATAAATATAGGATCAAGCACAATATTGATTACAGCACCTATTACTGTAGTCATCATGCTTATCTTGGCAAATCCCTGTGTTGTAATAAACAGATTCATTCCCATAACAACCAGCACAAACACACTTCCAAGAATGTATATTCTTGCATATGAAAGTGCATATGGCAGAGTTGCATCACTCGCACCAAACCATCTTAAAAGCTGTGGTGCTGTAATATAGAACACTATTGTCAGTACAACTGCACACAGCATTATAAATGTAAAGCAGTTACCTACTATTCTTTCAGCCGTATCATTATCCTTCTTGCCCATAAATATCGCTGCTCTTGGTGCGCCGCCCGAACCCGCAAGCATTGCAAATGCATTGATAAGCATAAGTATTGGTGTAAAAAGTCCTACACCTGTAAGCGCATTTGCACCGATTCCCGGTATGTGTCCTATATATATTCGGTCCACAATGTTATACAACAGATTAACAACCTGCGCTACTACTGCAGGAATTGCGAGTCCTGCCAGAAGCTTTGGTATGCTTCCTTCTCCTAAGTTTTTTGTCATGTTATTCATTGTAATCCTCTTTCAACTTATCTTGATATCTTTTCCTTCTGCTTCACCATATTAACATGAGTAATTCCCATCACCCTGTCATAAAACATCTGCCTTGTGCTGCTGAACAGACATAATATGAAATCAATTGCAAAATATGCAGTAACCATAAGGCACAATACACATGCCACTATACTGACAGCGAATCTCCATCCATCAGCCACAAGTGCTGCATGATAAAGATTGTATGCATAAACAGGAGAAGGAAGGCTTAAAACATACAGAATAAAATATCTTCCCACAAGCCTTAAAACATTCACTCTCCTGTGAGTATCAGCTTTGATATTCTCAGCCTCGTAATCTGCAGCCTTATTATCTGTTTTCTTGCTTTCAGCCCTCACAAGCCTTATATTTACAAGCGCCTTGCCTATTGTTCTTCCCTTAGTAACTGCTGTAACTATTGTAAATGCAATAACTATATATACCGCTATAACAACCAGATATCTTACATCATACACAGCAGTCATAAACTTAGCTTTATCTATTACAAAAAATACAGCAACAGGAACGATTATCACAATCATATCCAGCGCCCACGCTATTATTCTTCTGAATTCTGACACAATCTGTCCTCTGTTATATGCAACCTCGTCCATTCTGTCTCGCTTTGGAAGCATAAATACAAGCGCCGGTGTAATCCAGAATCCCACCATTCCTCCAAGTGTATTACATATAAGGTCATCCACTTCAAAGAATCTGTATGGATAAGGATATATTCCATACAAGCCTGATAACTGCGTAAGCTCAAAAAACAGACTGTAGCAGAATGACATTATAAGCACCTGCCACCATTTTCTCTTAAAATAATATCTAAGATACACGCCAAATGGCAGTAAAAGCAGAATATTAAATGCTATCTGCCAGAAATCACCACATTTGAACAGATTAATATATGTTGCCGGATTCGATAGAGTAACATTCGCCGTTGCAACAACTCTTCTTGCCGCATCAAATGGCACTAACAGCATACATGCCGAGTCCGGTGTCACAGAATCAATCGGCGGCAGCGGAAGAACCGTCATAAAATATGAGGTAAGCATGTAGAATATAAATGTATACACAACGCCTGTTCTTATCACAAGTATTGAGCCATATTTATGATATTCGTATATTATGTACGGCAGTGTGAAAAGCACGGCAAGAACCGGGAACACATAACACGCCGAAATTATCGGTTTTAAGTATATTTCCATGAATTATCTCCAATCCACATCTTTGGCATTCATCGCTTTTTCTTTAAGTGTTGCCAGTCTCTTTATTGCTTCATTAAGTGTGTCGTCCTGCTTTGCAAAATGGAATCTCACAAGATTATGCACATCTTCCCTGAAAAAGCTTGAACCCGGTACTGCTGCCACGCCAACATACTGTGCCATCCATTCACAGAACTTCACATCATCTTTAACTCCGAATTCACTCACATCAACAAGCACATAATATGCGCCCTGCGGGTCTGTGTATTTTAATCCAAGCTTCTTAAGTCCGCCTACAAATACATCTTTCATATGTGCATAATGTGCAGCAAGTTCATCATAATAACCATCACCAAACTCTAATCCAACAACTGCTGCCTCCATCAATGGTGCAGCTGCTCCTACTGTAAGGAAATCATGCACTTTCTTAACTCTGTCGATTATCTGCGGATTAGCAATAACATAACCTAATCTCCAGCCTGTTATTGAATATGTCTTAGACAGTGAGTTGCACACAATTGTTCTTTCTCTCATACCCTCAAGTGACTGCATATAAATGTGCTTATTAGGCGCATACACAATATGCTCATACACTTCATCTGTCACAACATATGCGTCATATTTCTTTGCAAGCTCAGCAATTGTCTGCATTTCCTCCATTGTGAACACCTTACCGCATGGGTTAGAAGGATTACAAAGAATTAATGCCTTAGCCCCCTGCTTAAATGCATCTTCTAATTTTTCCTTATCAAAATGAAATTCCGGCGGAACTAATGGCACATATATAGGCTCTGCGCCCGAAAGAATTGTATCTGCACCGTAATTCTCATAGAAAGGCGAGAATATTACAACCTTGTCTCCCGGATTAGTAATACTGAGCATTGTAGCCATCATTGCCTCTGTACTTCCACATGTGACAACAATCTCTGTCTCAGGGTCAATCTTAACACCAGAAAAATGTTCATATTTCTTAGCAACTGCATCCCTGAAATTCTTAGCACCCCATGTCAGCGCATACTGGTGAGGACCTTCACCCGCAACTCTTGCAAGTCTGTCTGTTATAGCCTTTGGCGGCTCAAAATCAGGAAATCCCTGTGATAAATTAACTGCACCATATTTATTAGCAACTCTTGTCATTCTTCTGATGACAGAGTCTGTAAAATTCGCTGATCTGTTACTTAACTCTTTCATGTAAATGTATCCTCCATTATTTAAGTCTTTTCATAATAACGCCATTTATTATAGCACTGTTCACAGAATTCTCACAAACTTTCCAATTCATTTTCACATTTTCTGCTTAATATAAACAATGTCGAAAGACAACAGACAAACTTTTTCATAAAAAAGATGGCTGTACAATCTCCCAAACCATCAGCCATCGAATGTTTGAAAAACATTTTCCCCCTCATAAAGAGAGCCGGGATATACGAACTTCACCCCCATTGTCAGTCCGTATATCCTGGCTCTCTTTATAATTATTCTGCTGTATATTCCATCAGCTTTTTCTCACTGTCTAAGCGGCATGCAACAATAGTAGACATTATCATGTATTTCACTACGCCTTTTGCAATATGCTCCTCGTAACGGCATTTCATATCGACAGGATATCCCGATACGAGAAAATGTATCTGATACTTATCCTGATTTCTTGATATAAATGCGCTGACATACAAACCATTAAGTACAGCCGTAACTATCTCATCATCAGTAACCGGAATGTTTATCTTGTAGCCCGGTGATGAAAATGAGACTGCTCCATCCCTGTTATGGAATCTTCCGTCCGCAATCTCTGCTATTGAATATCCGCCAACATGATTCATCATCGCTCCAAGCACTGGCATTTCAAGGTCATTCTCAATTATATAATTGTAACAATCTGCCGGAGTATTAAACATTTTCCTTCTCCATCTCTTCATTAATAATGTCTTCTGATGCTGCCATTGCTGCAAGAGTCTTAGTCAGAAGTTCTTCAAGCTCCCAACCAAGCTGCTCTGCTCCACGCTCAATTACCTCTCTTGAACATCCAGCGGCAAAGCCTTTGCTCTTATATTTCTTCTTTAATGATTTAAGCTCCATGTCCTTAGTACTCTTTGATGGACGCATAAGTGCCGCTGCCCATATAAGTCCTGTAAGCTCATCCGCTGCAAAAAGCACTTTCTCCATCTCATGCTCAGGTGCAACATCAACTGTAATTCCATAACCATGAGAAACTACTCCATGAATTATATCCTCTGACACGCCGCCCTCTCTTAAAAGTTCAGGTGCTTTGATACAATGCTGTTCCGGATAAAGCTCGAAATCAATATCATGAAGAAGTCCTACAATTTCCCAATACTCTGCATCTTCTCCGTAACCAAGTTCGTTGGCATACCACTTCATAACAGCTTCAACTGTCAATGCATGCTGAATGTGAAATGGGTCTTTATTGTACTTCTTAAGTAATTCAAATGCGTCATTTCTTGAAATATGTTCCATAATTATGTCCTCCAATATTGCTGTTAGTTAATGACTAGATTTCGTAATCCATGCATGATCTTACTGCTGTATATGGTCTTACCTTGCTGTCTGCAACTGCCACATGCTTAGGGTGTACTGCATATTCCTTTAAACTTTCCACGCTGTCAAATGTTGTGTCTAACATTACATCTGCTGTAGAACTTGGAAGACACTCTGTTCTTACTTTAACCTCTATAAGTCCTGGAATCTGTCCTGCAAGACCTTCAAGTCCTTCCTTAATGCCTGCCTTAACCTGCTCTTTTTCTTCTCCTGCAAGATCATCCTTTAATTTCCATAAAATAATATGCTTTACCATAATAATTGCTCCTTATCTAAATAAATATTGGTATTTGTTCATCTGACTGTATATGATTAACTCCACCCTTTTTCTTTCTTCCAGTGGATACATATCTGCGTTATTAACTATATCGCTTACATTCTTTTTAGTAAATAGAAAATGCAGATTCTGTCCGTATAAATTTTCTGCCACATCAAGCTGCTCATCAAAATCCTGACTTACGCTCTTGCTCTTAACTTCCGATATCATCTGATATATATCCTGTCCCATCGGATAATCTATTGTTGTATCTGACAGAAGTCCTGCACCATTATCAAACACCGGACAATATTTGTACTTTCCTTTTCCATTCATCAAGACCGCAATATTATGCATATGCCTGTCCTCATTTAGGAAAAATGCGTCTATTGTAAATAGCCTGCATATATACTCACCAAAATTATTAAGACCTGTTATATTCTTTACAGCATTTACAAGAAATTCAAGTCTTTCCTTCACATCACTCATATGCCACAAAACATTCGTAAGACTTTCATTATATACATTTTTAAAAAGCCTCTCCAATGTAATTATCTGCCAGTCCTCATCTATAAAAGTTCTGCTCTTCACACCATTATATATCTGCCTTTTATATTTAATCTGTTCTGGTTCATATAATACATACTCGTCTTCATTAAGATTAGTCAGCTTTAATAAATGTGATATAACATATTCTGCTAATCCTTCGTATCCGGTATAATCAGCTTTATACCATATGCCTTCGTTTTCCCATTTTAACTGGTTTCCCTTAGATGACTGCCGGGTATTGGTTCTTATATTCTGTTCAAAAAGTTCAACCATAAACATTCCTCCATCATCTATTTCTCTATTCTTATCCAGAAGTCGTCCTCTGCCATATGCCCCTGCGTCTTTTCTATTATCATAAATGTGTCATAAAACGGAAGTCCTATATCCTCCAGCACAAGTTTCATCTTATCTCTTGTTCTTGGAAAACATCTTGATTCAAGAAATTCCTTATAGTCATTGTAATCAGGATTTTCATTAACGCCAAATGCACGAAACATCAGCTTGTCTGTATAATTCTTTATTCGCACAAGCTGCTTTGCGTCATCAACATCTATCAGTGTGCAGATGTCGTCCTTATACATATAAAACATTCTGACAGGAAATTCTTTTTCTGGTATTATCAGTCTGTTCACATAATCAGGATAATCATTAATCATCTTAGAAAGTAAAACAATCGGGCCTGTAATCTTAGCATTTTCTTTTTCCCATCGTTCTATTGTAGGTTTCGATGTTCCAACAAGGTTAGCAAATTCTTTCTGAGTCAGTCCAAGATTCTTCCGCAGATTCTTTATATCCTCAGATGTAATATAATCTTTTAATGCAAACATTGTGTCACTTCCTTTCAATCCATGATAAATAATAACCTTTCGTACCCCGAGTGTACCATGTACACATTTTATTGTAAACAAAAAGTCGTTAAAATGATGACTTTTATTAATAATTTTCTCATCATTTTAACGACTTTATTCATATAAAACA
>CAVBPJ010000052.1:0-18135 GCA_963597265.1 Evtepia sp.
ATCCTAGTAAGATAAATAATAACATACTTTGGTATATATTTCAAGTGTAGATTGTGAAAAAAATAACAAAAATCCAGACCTTACTTAATAAAATAAGGTCTGGATAAAAATATTATTATATAAATATGTCAATAAAATTAATTACTTATCGTTAGCTGCAACTACACCAGGAAGTTCCTTACCCTCAAGGAATTCAAGTGAAGCTCCACCACCTGTAGAGATGTGTGTCATCTTATCGCCAAATCCTAAGTTGTTAACAGCAGCTGCTGAATCACCACCACCGATGATTGTTGTAGCTCCCTCAAGCTGAGCAAGTTCTTCTGCAACAGCGATTGTTCCTGCTGCGAAGTTAGGGAATTCGAATACCCCCATTGGTCCATTCCATACTACTGTCTTAGCATCCTTTAATGCTTCCTTGTAAAGTTCGCATGTCTTTGGTCCGATATCCATACCCATATCATCATCAGCCTGATGTCCTGCTACTACTACATGTGAAGGAGAATCATTGCTGAATTCCTTAGCAACAACTGTATCGATAGGGATAAGCATCTTAACACCCTTCTCCTCAGCCTTCTTCATCATATCCTTAGCATAATCAAGGTAATCATCCTCAACTAAAGACTGACCAACATTACCGCCGTGTGCCTTCTGGAATGTATAAGACATACCACCACCGATAATAAGTGTATCAACCTTATCAAGAAGGTTGTTAATAACTGAAATCTTAGAAGAAACCTTTGAACCACCGAGGATTGCAACGAATGGTCTTACAGGATTGTTAACTGCATTACCAAGGAAGTCGATTTCCTTCTGCATAAGGTATCCAACAACAGCTGTATCAACATACTGTGTAACACCTACATTAGAACAATGTGCTCTATGAGCTGTACCGAATGCATCGTTAACGAATACATCTGTAATAGAAGCTAAGTCCTTAGAGAATGCCTCTCCGTTCTTAGTCTCTTCTGGTCTGAATCTTGTATTCTCAAGAAGAATAACATCTCCATCATTCATAGCAGCAACAGCAGCTCTTGCATTATCGCCTACAACAGTATCATCTGCTGCAAACTTAACTTCCTGACCAAGAAGTTCTGAAAGTCTCTTTGCAACTGGTGCAAGAGAGAATGCAGCATCTGGTCCCTTTGGCTTTCCAAGATGTGAGCAAAGGATAACCTTTCCTCCATCAGCAATAAGCTTCTTGATTGTTGGAAGAGCAGCTACAAGTCTTGTTTCATCTGTAATTCTGCTTCCATCTAAAGGTACATTAAAATCGCATCTGCATAATACTCTTTTGCCCTTTACATTGATATCATCAATAGACTTTTTATTAAGCATATTAGTTTCCTCCATATAATACATAAAATAGCCGTATATACAGCTTTTTCTAAAAAACCGGAGAATAGTCAAACCATTCTCCGGCAAAAAACAATCTAAATGATTAGTTTAACTCAGCGAAGTACTTAATTGTTCTAACCATCTGGCTTGTGTATGAGTTCTCGTTATCATACCAAGAAACAACCTGAACCTGGCATCCACCGTTTGGAAGGTCATTAACCATTGTCTGTGTAGCATCGAATAATGAACCAAATCTCATACCAACGATATCGCTAGATACGATCTGCTCTGTATTGTAACCGAATGACTCTGTTGCAGCAGCCTTCATAGCAGCGTTAACTTCATCAACTGTAACCTTCTTAGCAACTACAGCGTTAAGGATTGTTGTAGAACCTGTAGGAGTAGGAACTCTCTGAGCAGCTCCGATAAGCTTTCCGTTAAGTTCTGGGATAACAAGACCGATAGCCTTAGCAGCACCTGTTGAGTTAGGAACGATGTTGCAAGCACCTGCTCTAGATCTTCTTAAGTCACCCTTTCTCTGTGGTCCATCAAGGATCATCTGATCACCTGTGTAAGCGTGAATTGTACACATAATACCTGACTCGATTGTTGCACAATCATTAAGAGCCTTAGCCATAGGAGCTAAGCAGTTTGTTGTACAAGAAGCAGCTGAGATAATCTGATCATCTGCTGTAAGTGTCTCATGGTTTACATTGTAAACGATAGTCTTAAGATCGTTTCCAGCTGGAGCTGAGATAACAACCTTCTTAGCACCTGCATTGATATGAGCCTGTGCCTTAGCCTTAGATGTATAGAATCCTGAACACTCAAGAACTACATCAACACCAATCTCACCCCATGGGCAGTTGTTAGCATCTGGCTCTTTGTAAATCTTGATAGTCTTGCCTTTAACTGTGATTGTACCAGCTTCATCATCAGCTGTTACCTGATCTTCCTCACCGAAGTTAACATATCTTCCCTGTGATGAGTCATACTTTAAAAGATGAGCAAGCATCTTAGGGCTTGTTAAATCGTTAATAGCAACTACCTCATATCCTTCTGCACCAAACATCTGTCTGAATGCAAGTCTACCGATACGACCAAAACCATTGATTGCAACTTTTACTGACATAAAAACAATTCCTCCTAAAATGAATTTTTATAACATAGTTTGTTAAAATTTCAACTACCGTGTATTTTACATAAGAAGAGCTAAAATATCAAGGCTTTCTTCCCATTTTTTACATTTTGGCACATTTTTCATTGATTATTCATCATTGATTAGTCATTTTGACGAAATCCTAACAAATTCTGTATCCAATATTGTTTATTTAACACTAATTCATGCTTAATCCTGTCTTAAAGGGAACATTTCCTTATATTCTTCAAAGTATTCCTCAAAGTTAGTACCCTTATCTTTCTTGAGATTAACAAGATATTCGTGTGTATCAAACGCATTAAGTTCTAATTCTATAATTGCCACTGCTACATTAGAACAGTGATCTGCTATGCGTTCAAAATCTGTAAGAAGATCATTGAATATGAATCCCTGATGAAGTGTACATTCGCCCTTCTGGACACGCTTTACATGATTCATCTTCATCTCATCGCAGTATATGTCAACAAGTTCTTCCAGAGGCTCTGTCTTATACGCATATTCAACCTTATTCTTTTCAAATGCATCAATAACATTGCCAACTATTTCTTTCATAATTGATGACATAAGTTCAATATCTTCAACAGCGTAATCAGAAAATCTTAACTTCTCATTAAATAATTCTGATGCAGCCTGCGATATATTAACCGCATGGTCACTCATCCTCTCAAAATCAGAAATTGTATGAAGAAGCTTTGAGACCTCTTTATTCTGTCCAGGAGTAAGTTCCTGCTGCGTAATCTTAACCAGATAAGATCCTAACTTGTCCTCATATCTGTCAACCTTATCTTCTCTTCTCTGAATCTTGTCGTATTTCTCCTGTGAAAATGTATCAAGCAGTTCCATGGAACGTACAAGATTCTTCTGTGCCATATGTGCCATTGAACAGAGAACTGTCTTAGCCTGCTCTATAGCTACTGTAGGATGAGCGATAAATCTGTCATCAAGTACACTGATTTCAACAATATCCTTATCTTCTTCATCAACAACTTCCTTAAAGATTGCGCATACAATCTTCTCGAGGAATCTGATAAATGGAAACAGTACAATAACTGTTGCAACTCTGAACAATGAATTCACAAACGCAATTGAAACTGTTGTCATCGTTCTGTCCATAAACGAAAAATGTACAAAATGATTAACACTATAGAACAATACAGCCCATATAAATGCACCAAGTGCATCAACAAGAAGGTATACAAATGCTGTTCTCTTGCCATCTGTAGTTGCACCAAATGAAGATATAATAACCGGCATTGCAGCTCCGACAGCAATTCCCATTATAATAGGCAGTGCCACTGAAAATGTAATAGCTCCTGTAACTGATAAAGCCTGAAGAATACCAACTGTAGCAGATGCACTCTGTAAAACTGCTGTAACTAAAAGTCCGATAAGAATTCCAATAAACGGATTAGAGAACTTAGTAAGCATATCAATAAATGCAGGCTCGGATCTTAAAGGTGCAACTGCTGCACTCATGTTCTGCATACCTACCATTAGAATACAGAAACCAATCATAATATCGCCTATATGCTTTTTAGTCGGATTCTTACAGACCATTCTGAATATAATACCAATTATACCGATAATAGCAGCAAGTACTTCTGTCGATAATAAATCAACCCATCCTGCACCACCACTGATATCAGAAAGACATAATACCCAGCCTGTAACCGATGTACCAATAATGGCACCCATAATAATACCGATAGCCTGTTTCATCTTAATCATACCAGCATTAACAAAACCGACAACCATAACAGAAGTTGCTGATGATGACTGTATAATAGCTGTAACTCCTGTACCAAGCAGTACTCCCTTAAGTGGTGTATTACTTAATCTGTACAGAATAACCTCCAGCTTTCCACCAGCTACCTTCTTCAAACCATCTCCCATAAGCTGCATTCCAAAAAGGAAAAGCGCTATTCCACCGAGAAGAATAATCACAATGTGTATCAATTCAAAACTCACGAAAGCTCCTATCTGCGCATAAAAGTCAAGATCGGACAGCGTATCTGGTACTTCTACATCTATGCGCATTCACATAATCAGAATTTATACGCTGTCTTTTTAATAATATCAATACTAATAATCATTTTCAAGGAAAAATTACCTATATTTTACATTAGTTTACATATTCTACACAAACATCAAAAATATTAATTGCGAATTAATTATGTTTATGTATAATGTATATTGACATTTAAGCATATGACTAATACTTGATGGAGGACATTATTATGCTGTTATCAGATTCACATATACACACCATGTTTTCTTCTGACTCAGAGGAGAATCCGGTAAATGTTATTAAAAGGGCTATTTCTCTGAGATTTAAGCACATTTGTTTTACCGATCATAATGACTTTGATGCTCCATTAGAAGATGGAAAAGTCATGTTTGACCTTGATTTTCCGGAATACATTAAGTATTTCCAGAATCTGAAAGAATCATACATAGATAAGATTAATATCCACATAGGAGTTGAACAGGGACTTATGAGAAGTGTTTCAGACAGAGTCGATGCATACGATTCTGCCAGACAGCTTGATTTTATAATTGGCTCATCACATCTCGTATATGGAGAAGATCCTTACTACCCTGAATTCTGGAAAAAACGTTCTGCCAAAGATACTGTTTTAACTTATTATGAGAGTATTCTGGATAATCTTGAATGCTGTGATAATTTTGATGTATATGGTCACCTTGATTATATTGCAAGATATATTCCTGCCAATTCTTATACATACAACTGGCATGATTTTGAAGATTTAATCCACACAATTCTCAAGACAATCATTGAAAAAGGAAAAGGCATAGAAATCAACACAGCAGGACTTAAATACGGAATGCCTGAACCTAATCCATGCCTTGATATTGTTAAAATGTATCATGACCTTGGAGGAGAGATAATTACTGTAGGTTCTGATGCACACGAAGTTAAGTATTTTGCATACAGATTCGATACTGCAGAAGACATGCTTAAGAACGCAGGATTTAATTACTATACAATATTCAATGAAAGAAAACCGGAGTTCATCAGATTATGATGAGCTCCGGCTTATTTTATATACATCTGTAAAATCTGAAACTATACGGTGGAAGCACTATCTTTCCAGATAAATCTTCCTTCTCTCCCGTTATAAGATTAAGTGCGTCTGCACATTCTGTATCAAAGTACGCTGTGTACTCATTCTCATCAGCATTAATTGCAACAAGCACTTTCTCTCCATCAGCTTCCCTTTTGAATACATATTGTCTGTTCGTAAGAACCTTCTTTGTGTAATCACCATAGCTTAATAACCTGCTGTTGTGATACATTTGTCCTAATGAACTTATTGTATCAGTCAGCTCATTGTATTCCGGCTTATCAAACGCAGGACGCAGGATATTGTCATTGCCGCTGCCCTTAACTGCCTCGCATCCCCATTCACTTCCATAATATATGCATGGGATTCCCGGCATGCCGAACATAAGCGCATATATAAGCGGCAAATGTGCTTTATTGGTAAGTGTGCTGGCAATTCTTGAAACATCATGGTTATCAACGAATGTAAGCAAATGCTTTCCTGTATACAGACACCATGGTTCTTTTCCAAACTGTCTTTCAATGCTGTGTGCAATTTCGAACATATTCATTGAATTAAAGCTTGAGTACAGTCCTTTATAACACTCATAATTAGTGGCACTGTGAAGACATTCATTATTAACAATCGTATTGTAATCGCCATGAAGCATTTCTCCTACAAGGAAAAACTCCTGCTTCATCTGGTCTGTCTCATATCTTAAACGCTTCATAAAATCCCTGTTAAGGCAGTACGCAACATCAAGTCTGATTCCATCAATATCAAATTCATTAACCCAGCCGCGTACTGACTCAATCAGATAATTAACCACATCAGGATTATAAAGATTGAGCTTTACAAGATTGTAATATCCTTCCCAACCTTCATACCAGAAACCATCATTATATGACGAATTGCCATCAAAGCTGATATTAAACCAGTCCTTATAGGCAGAATCCCACTTCTTCTCACATACATCCTTAAATGCAAAGAAGCCTCTTCCGACATGATTAAACACTCCATCAATAACTACCTTTATGCCTGCCTCATGCAGCTTTGCCACAAGCTCTGCAAAATCCTTATTAGTGCCTATTCTTTTATCTATCACACGGTAATCCCTTGTATCATAGCCGTGATAATCACTCTCAAAAAGCGGAGAAAAATACACCGCATTAGTCCCTAACTTCTGCAAATGCGGTATCCAGTCCGCAAATTCTGATATGCACCTGTGCATAACCCCATCATTGTCTCTTAATCCATCACAAAATCCAAGCGGAAACACCTGATAAAACACTGCTTCTTCGTACCACATATTAACTTTAACCTCCGTAACTGTCTGATGTATTAATTTTAAGCCAGTTCACGCAGCTTGGCAACATCTTTCTTAATACATTCAACCACATAATCTGCCTCTCTGTGCGTAATTGTGTGGTTAATTGTAAGTCTCAGTGAACCTTCTGCTATTTTTTCATCAAGTCCAAGTGCAAGAAGCACATGTGAAGGCTTTCCCGAATTAGATGTACATGCTGAACCTGCCGACGCGCATATTCCCTGCTTATTAAGCATTACAACAAGCATTCCGCCATTAACATACTGGAAACTGAAATTCATATTGCCCGTAACACGGATTTCCCTGCTTCCATTAAGTCTTGAATACGGAATTTCTCTTAGTATTCTCTTAATCATATAGTCACTGATTCTCTTTTCCTGCCTTGCCCTGTCAGAAAGCGTTTCATAAGCAATTCTTGCTGCTGTCGCAAGCCCTGCAATTCCGGCTACATTTTCAGTGCCTGCTCGAAGTCCGTTCTCCTGACCGCCTCCATGCATGAACCGCTCAGGCTTGCCACCTTTGACATATAAGAATCCTATGCCCTTTGGCCCACATATTTTATGACCGCTAACATTTAAGAAATCCACGCCAAGCTTCTTAACATCAACATCAATATGTCCAAATGCCGCAACTGCGTCAGAATGTACCTTTGCTCCATAATCATGTGCGATTGCACACACATTTTCTATTGGCTGGATAGTTCCGATTTCATTATTGGCAAGCATCGCTGATATTAAAAATGTATCATTTCTAATCATTTTTTCTAACTGTTCAAGCTTAATAATCCCCTGTTCATCAACTGGTGCAAATGTAACATCTATCCCGTAATTCTTAAGCCACAGCGCAGATTCAGTCACCGCATGATGTTCAATTGAACTTACTATAATATGCCCCTGTTTTCTTTTAAGGCTTTCTGCTTTAAGTGCCCAGTTATCTCCTTCTGTTCCTCCTGAAGTAAAAAATATCTCATTGCGGTCAGCATTTATTATATCCGCAATAATGCTTCTTGATTCTTCAACAACATTTTTAGCCTTCTCGGACAACCTGTACACTCCTGACGGATTTCCATAGTCTCTAAAAAGATATGGCAGCATTGCCTCCGCCACTTCTTTTCTTATGGCAGTTGTCGCCGCATTGTCCATATATATCATTACATTTCCGCCCTGCAATTCCTTATAATATTGTATTCAGGCAGGGCATATATTGTTAATAAGTCAATCTGCGGTGTCTGCTATGAATAATAAATTCTCTTTAAAGGGCGGCATATTCAAATCCGCCATTATACTTACAGTTGCCGGTGTCCTCACAAGGCTGCTCGGTTTCTATTACAGAATACTTCTCACTAATTACGCAGGTGCTACAGGTGTGGGACTTTTCCAGATGTGCATGCCTCTGATTGCTCTTGCATTTGCTGTGTGCTGCAGCGGATTTTCCGTATCTGTTTCAAAATATTCCGCTTCTTCGCCATCTTTAAAATGGCTTTTCTGCGCATTAAAGATTTCCCTTTCTCTTTCAATCGCTGTAAT
The DNA here is from genome assembly GCA_963597265.1 of Evtepia sp. Lineage (GTDB taxonomy): Bacteria > Bacillota > Clostridia > Lachnospirales > Lachnospiraceae > Lachnospira. The sequence goes on from CAVBPJ010000052.1 coordinate 8,413, forward strand.
GCTTCTATTCCTCATATTCAGTGATTTCATCGCAAACCACATATTTATGGAAAGCCGGTGTGAAGGAATTATCCGTATAGTCGCATTTTCTCTGCCATTCATGTGTATACATAACTGCGTATCGAACTACTATTACAGCCAGAAAGAATCTTTTCTGCCTGCCTCTTCACAGCTTGTCGAACAGCTTGTGCGCATTGGCACTATTATACTCTTTGTCCGCATTAAAAATGTATCAACAATATCCATTGCTGATGCCGTTACCGGTAATATATTCGGCGAATTTGCAGCTGCCGCGTACTGTGTTATTCCACTGTTTTTCCGTTCTCTTCATAATAAAAGCATGACACAGAAGCTGTCCTGCTCTCTGCGTGAATACAGATATATTGTTAAATACGCATTTCCAATTAATGCCAACCAGATAGTTATGCATCTGCTTGAGGGTGCGGAAGCAATTCTTATTCCTGCAATTCTGTGTATGCATGGACTTACCAAAGACGACGCAATAAGCCAGTTTGGTATTCTTACAGGTATGGCTCTGCCGCTTGTACTCTTCCCTTGTACGGCTGCTAATTCATTTGCACTTATGCTTCTCCCAAAGGTGTCTGATGAAAGCTCGAATATTCTGTCTGACCACCTTGCCATGACAGTAAAAAAGACTGTTTCCATGTGTTTAAGTCTCGGTATTATAAGCACATTTTTATTCATTAACTACGGCGCACGCCTCGGTGCAATGATGTTCCATGAAGAATCTGTATACATATATACCTGTATTCTTTCATGGCTGTGTCCTTTCCTCTATCTGAAAATCAGTCTTACAAGCGTGACTAATGGCATGGGACATACCGCACTCACATTTATAATCAATATTATTGGCATTATTATCCGGCTTGCCGGTGTGTTCCTGCTTATTCCAAAGCTCGGCATAACCGGCTATCTGTATGGCGTGCTTATCAGCAACATAAGTATGAGCCTGCTTTACATCATTAATATATACAGGAAGCTGAATATTCAGCCCGACCCGTTTAGCAGTATAATTGTGCCATTATGTATCTCGGTTATATCTATATTTTCATCAAGAATTATATGCCGCATTGTGTTTGACCTGATAATAAAAGAAGCAGAAGAATACATTCTCCTGCTCACCGGTGCAGCCATATGCTGCATTGTATATGTTATTCTTTTTATTCATGAACAATCGGAACAGCGTCCTTTATAGATGGCGCCGCTTCCCAATAATCAAGTCTGGATTCGTACTGCTGCCTTATCCATTCCACGGCAGCAAGACGGCCATCTTCTGTCAGTTCAAATATCTCTGTCGTCTTGTCTTCTTCCTTAACAGCACATGAAGCATACGGCCCGCGCCACACGCACGCAGAAAGCTTCAGATCAGGCTTCTCTCCTGTCTGCTTAATCATATATCTCATTCCATTGTGCTGTCCTGTGTACACACCCTTGTATTTGAAGAAATTAAGAGGCATTATTCCATTAGGATCAATCATTGCCATCACCTTCCACACCATTATTGTTCTTTATAAGCTTCTCATTATAAAATGCGCCCGCAAGATACATAGCACCTATTATAACCGGAAGACATATAAGAATCAGTGTATTACCTGTTATTGAATACTTCGATACTACGAAAACTATTATCAGATCAACTAATCCGGCAGCCGACATAACAATACCATATGTCTTAATCTTCTTTACCGCATCCACTGCACCAATATTAGTCATTCCGTAAAAACCTGCCACTGTAAAGTACACACCTTCTACTATAACTGCCATAAATGCTATATTAAGGAATTTAATTACTGTATACAATTCTCTCCCTGCATCTGAAGTCGAAAAGGAATACAATTCTGACATAATATAAAATGCATAGAACGCCATTATAATTCCCATCACAATAGCAAGCATTGATGAAAACTTAAGAATTGTGCATTTTGATTTTTCTTTCACTACGCTCATGTGTTTATCTCCGTTTTCTGATGATTAATGATTATAACATGTAGATAAGAATTAAATACAGTAATTATCATAACTCTCATTAAGGTCATAAGGAGTTATCTGGTATACATAGTAGTTCAACCAGTTAGTATAAAGGTTGTTTGCATGGCTTCTCCATGAAAGCAATGGTTTTCTGTTGCAGTCATCATCAGGATAATAATTAACCGGGAGGTCAGGCTCAATCCCTTTGTCAATATCACGCTTATATTCCTGATCAAGAGTTAATCTGTCATATTCAGGGTGTCCCATAACAAATATCTCTTTTCCTCCATCACCAAGAACAATATATATTCCTGCCTCATCAGAATCAGCAAGTACTTTAAGTCTTGGATTATCAAGAATCTGCTGTCTGCTTGCCTGTGTATATCTTGAATGTGGTGCCATGAATACATCATCAAAACCTCTTACTAAAGGCTCTTTTCTATTCATAACTCTGTGCTTGTATACACCTGACAGTTTCTTAGAAAGTAATTCCTTCTTGATACCATAATGGTAATACAGTCCTGCCTGCGCACCCCAGCATATATGAATTGTTGAGGTAACATGCTTCTTAGACCACTCCATTACTGTTGTAAGTTCATCCCAGTAATTAACCTCTTCAAAGTCGAGCTTCTCAACCGGTGCACCTGTAATAATCATTCCATCATAATTATTGCTTTTAATCTCTTCAAAGGTCTGGTAAAACTTCTTAATATGTGAAGCTGATGTATTCTTTGAAACATGTGATGACATCTGCAAAAATGTAACATCTATCTGCAAAGGTGTATTAGATAAACCTCTTAAAAGCTGTAATTCTGTATCCTGCTTTATAGGCATAAGATTAAGAACTATTATCTCCAAAGGTCTTATATTCTGTGAAATAGCTCTGTTTTCGTCCATGACGAATATATTCTCTTCTTCCAATTCTGCTTTAGCTGGTAAATCACTCTGAATCTTAATTGGCATTATTGTTCCTTCTTTCTGTTATCGTTGTTGTCTGATTATATCATATCACCTTTAATAACTGAACAAAAATTTCTCTTACTTTATCATTTTCATAAATTCATCAATCGTAAGCACCGTAACTCCCAGTGAGTTAGCCTTATCAAGCTTAGAACCTGCTGCCTCACCAGCAACAAGATAATCCGTCTTCTTGCTGACACTTCCGGTAGCCTTGCCTCCATTGGAAACAATCAGTTCTTCCATATCCTTACGGCTGTAATTGTCAAAACTTCCTGTTACAACAACAGTCTTTCCTGCAAGCTTGTCGGAGCTTTCAGTCTTCTCTGGCATCTGCATGTTAAGACCTAACTGTGTGAATCTGTCCAGCAGTTCAATATTAGCTTCATCATGAAAAAAGTCATATATACATTTAGCTGTGGTTGCACCTATATCAGGGATATTCTGCAGTTCTTCCTCACCTGCATCAGCAAGCGACATAAGGTTATCATAATAATTCATAATCTGCTTGGCGGTATTCTTACCGACATTTCTTATTCCAAGTGCAGTAAGAAGTCTGTCTGGTGTGTTTTCTTTAGACTTCTCAATAGCTGCAAGCAGCTTATCAGTATTCTTCTCTTTTCCTATGATTCCCTTCTCAATCAGTTCATCACGGTGTTCTTTCAATGTGTATATATCAGCATAATTGTGTATATATCCTTCTTTTATAAGAGCATCAACAAGAGTTTCACCAAGCCCCATGATATTCATGCAGTCAAGTGATGTAAAATACGCCACTGTTCTTGACAACTGTGCTGCACATGACGGATTGACACATCTTATATCTGCTGTGTCCTCTTCTCTTATAAGTAGCTCGCCACACACAGGACATATCTTTGGTGCTTCAAACACATGCTCAGGTGCCTTTACGCATCCATTAAGCTTAGGAATAATCTCACCACTCTTAAACAGTTTATATTCTCCACCGATTCCTACATTCATCTGTGTAATATAATCCTGATTATGAAGAGTAGCTCTTGATACACTTGTACCGCACAATCTTGCCGGTTTGCCTGTTACAGGATCATGGAATATTCCTGTAAATGTAAGTTTTCCTGTTCTTCCCACATCCACAAGAATATCATCCATAACAACAACCTTTTCTTCTGGTGGATATTTGTATGCAATATGTCCGCTTGAATACTTACTTCCTGCCGGGAACTCCTGTCTAAAAGCTATATGATCAATCTTTACAACAGCCCCGTCAATATCATATGGAAGTTCTTCTCTCATTCTTCCAATCTCATCAATAGCACTGACAACCTCTTCTTTGGTCTTACATATCTTATGATATACAACCGGTACACCTGCTGCCTTTAATATATCCATTCCCTTACCGTGACTTTCCATAATCTCAGCAGGTCCATCCTGTACATTAAAGATAAACATTTTAAGACCTCTCTTCTTCGTAATTGAAGTATCGAGCTGTCTTAATGTTCCAGCCGCAAGATTTCTAGGGTTAGCGGCTGTTTTCTTCTCAAGTCTTTCCTGTTCTTCATTATATTTTTCAAAATCCTCATGGCTCATATACACTTCGCCACGAAGTTCAAGCGAATCATATGGCAGGTCAATAACCTGTAATACATCACCAACAACTCTTGCATTAGCTGTGACATCCTCACCAATAAGTCCGTCACCTCTTGTCTCTGCTAACTGCAGATGCAGCTTTCCATCTGCTTCTTTTACATACCTCAAGCTCATGCTTAAACCATCAATCTTAGTCTCTACTGAAAATGTGCAGTCAGGATGCATGGCATGTACTTTATCAATCCATGCACATACAGCATCTTCTGAAAACACATCTTCAATAGATAACATAGGTACATTATGAGTTACCTTTACTCCGGCTTCTCTTTTGACAGTTCCACCAATCTTCTGTGAAGGTGAATCAGATGTCACCCATTCAGGATGCTCTTTTTCAATCTTCTTAAGCCTTATCATAAGCTTATCATACTCGTAATCGCTTATCTCTGGCTCGTCCTGATTGTAATATCTGTCCATATGGTAATCTATAGTCTTCTTAAGTTCTGAATATTCCTGCAATAATTCCATAATCCGCTCCTTATATGCCTACTTATATATCTGCTCATAAAGTGTATTAAGTTCTTTACTGTCAAGTTCTCTGTACTCACCTGTCTTTAAATCTCCAAGCTGCACATTCATAATTCTTATTCTTGTCAGTTTAGTTACACTATATCCACATTCTGCACACATTCTTCTTATCTGTCTGTTAAGCCCCTGTGTAAGAATTATTCTGAATGTCTTGTCTGATATCTTTTCTACAACACATTTTCTTGTAGTTCTGTCGAGTTCTTTAAGATATATTCCACCTGACATTCGCTTTATAAAGTCTCTATTAATCGGTTTATTAACGGAAACGATATATTCTTTCTCATGACCATTAACAGAACGAAGCAGTCTGTCCATCATGTCACCATCATTAGTAAGCAGTATAAGTCCATCAGAATCCTTATCCAGTCTGCCTACCGGATATATTCGTTCTTTATATCCTATATAATCTACTATATTATTCTTTCCCTGTTTATCAGTTGTAGTACATACAATTCCGACAGGCTTATTAAAAGCTATGACTACCTGTGGCGGTGTGCTGCTGTCAACTTTCCTGCCATCAACACATATAATTGTATTGTCATCTACCATCTCTCCCATAGCAGCAATCCTGCCATCAACCGTGATACGTCCTTCCTGTATCATTCTGTCAGCTTCACGTCTTGAACAGACTCCATGGGCACTGAGATATTTATTAATACGCTCTGACATTCTTCCTCCAATTCTTATCATACAGATGTATTAATTCTAACAAAAGAAAAAAATTAATTCAATTGTTGCGGGTTTTTATTTAATAATGTATATTAGATAAGCATATAAATTAATATATGTTGTGTACATGTAGCTTAGCTGGATAAAGCGTTCGCCTCCGGAGCGGAAGATCGTGGGTTCGAATCCCATCATGTACATTAATTGATTATTCCGGATTATTCTACATAGTTATAAGTCTCTGGGTTCTGTTATATTCATATACATGATCCGACAGCACTTCTTCTGCTGCAACTCCTTCAGTATTAACTTCCCTTACCATATTGACAAGTTCATCCTTCTCGAACACAGCCAGCTTAGGAAGCAGTATAACTTCATGCACTGATGATGGCAGTATGTACAGGTCTTCACCAAGTTTCTGTGCGAAATCATACAACACATTCTCATATAGAATACACGCTGCACCGTTAAGCTTCGTTTCATTAGTGAGTATGTACATATCAGACGGAACATAATCTCTTAGATCAATCTCTTTTCCATCAACATTAACACCACATTTTTCAAAAAGCGCAGCCATTGAACTTATCCTGCAATGCAGAAGATCAGGAGTATTCTTTAAGGCAGCCTTGTAAACATCATCAATTGTTACTTTCCAGTTCTTAAGATTGTTATTGTATATAAGTGCCGTAGCACTCTTTCCATATTCCTTATCAAGCAGGCAATAAAACACGACAGCAAGATCAAGTATTCTCTTATGTGGAATCTGCTCAAGCAGCTTTTCATTACTTCTGTAATTGACAACTTTATAGACAATCTTGTCTTTTATAGTCTCAAAATGCTTAAGAATGTTAACGTCAAATGTGACGTTATTCTTATTTTCCTTATATACAGTCTCAATCTGCCTTATAATATTCTTGATATCCTCTCCTCTGGTATACTCCTCGTAAAATCCCTCAAGATATATAGTCGGTGCAATCTCCTTCCCCTTCTCCATAATCACAAGTCCATCCATCTCGCAGCCATTGTTCTTAATTACATGGTTGATAGTAACATTGCCTCCCTCTCCTGCAATAAACCCTGTGTTCTCCTTAATATATTCGACAAACTTCTTATACTCCATATACCTTTCCCTTTCCAATTATCATATCCCTGCGCATGGATTAATATAAATGTTTTGTACGAGTATAAGATTATATTAATATATAATCTTTGTCAATAATATATATAGTATCGTGACCGTTTCGTCGCAATCCGTTATTTTCATGTTATAATCGGTATAAAAAATGTCGTATCCGGTATGTTTTAGCTTCTTAAAAAGCATTCTCTCCGGATACGACATATACAAGATATAGTTTTTAATTATGCAAGCTGTTTGAGAACATCAGTTATAAGTTCCCATGTTCTTCTTGTTGATTCAATGTCAAGTTTCTCTTTAACAGTATGGATATCAATTATATCAGGGCCGAAAGATACACAGTCAAGTCCGTCAATCTTAGCTGCCATAATTCCACATTCGACACCAGCATGCATTGTTTCTACAAGCGCGTCCTTTCCAAAAAGTTTCTTATAAGAATCACACAGCATGTCTCTTATTGCAGAATCTTTCTTAAATTCCCATGCCGGATATACTCCTGCAAGTTCATATGTTCCTCCAAGATAATTACTCATTGCTCCGATTTTATTTGTAAGGTACTCTTTCTCACTCTGTGAACTGCTCCTCAAAAGATATGTCGTATAAAATGCTGATTCATCAGAACTTACAACGCCCAGATTAAGAGATGTCTGCACCAGACCTTTAATATCATTACTCATCTTAATAACACCATCAGGTATATAGTTAAGCACATTTATTATCATCTGGCTTGTTTTATAATCACTCGCAGAACAGCTGCTTTCACCATCATTATTCACTGTGATATTAAGCTGTGGGTCTGTTACTGAATATTCGTCTTTTAAAACATTTGCAGTATTATTAAGAATCTCTGTAACCTTATCTGCTTCCTGTGTCATTATCACCGCATTGGCAAATGGAGCTATCGAATTATCTTTCTCACCACCCGATATGCTTACAATATTCACATATTCCTTAACTGCAAAAAGAAGACGTCCCATCAGAATATTAGCATTAGCACGCTGACATATTATATCTGTTCCAGAATGTCCGCTTGTAAGTCCGTTAATCTTTATTGTAATCTTGGTTCCTGTAATGTCCGATTTATTCAATGGATAAGAAGCCTTTAAAGTTGCTCCGCCTGCACAACCTGAAAGGAATATTCCTTCTTCTTCAGAATCTATGTTAAGCATAATCTTACCATCAAGGCAGTCAAGATTAATTGCCTCTGCACCTGTCATTCCAACCTCTTCATCAACTGTAAACACAGCCTCAATAGGCGGATGGCTCATATCCCTGCTGTCTAATACTGCAAGTGCATAAGCTACAGCAATTCCATCATCAGCACCAAGCGTTGTGCGGTCAGCTTTGACATATCCATCTTCTATATACAGGTCAAGACCTTCTTTTTCCATGTCTTTAACCTTATCATCAGTCTTTACAGCTACCATATCAATATGTCCCTGAAGAATAACCGGTGCCGCCTTGCTTTCACTGTCGCTGGCAGGTTTCTTGATTATTACGTTATAACTTTCATCCTGCTTAAACCACAGATTCCTTTCTTTTGCAAATTCACACAGATAATCACTTATCTGTTTCACATTACCAGAGCCATGTGGAATTGCACATATCTGTTCAAAATATTTAAACACAGCCTGTGGTTGTAAGTCTGCTAAAATGTTGTTACTACTCATATCTGCCTCCTGTTATTAGTATGTGATAATTATTATAGGTAATATGCGCAGCAAAAACAAGACATGCATCAATCACTCTGTGTAAGCTTTCTCCCCACTGAGAAGTCTGTCAAGCATATCAGCTAACGGTACCATCGCATTTTTAACCTCTGTACTTGTATTAGTCTGTGCTCCTGCCTCAATAAGCATTGACCTTCCTTTCATGTGAAGGCAGTAACGGTATGCATTAATATATATTTTTCTTAATAAACCAGGATAATATTCTTCACCTAACAGATACATCTGCAGACTCATTGCAAGATTGTCATCTCTGTTTGGATTGTACAGATACCCTATATCTCCTTTAGCCTTGCTGTAACTTATTCCGTTAAACAGCATAACCTTAGACATTGATACCCCGTTTACTTCTGTTACCAGCCTTGTTGTATCTGGCACACCATCTCTGTGAAGGTCAATTACAACTTCAATAGATGGATTTTCTTCAAGTATTTTTGCCACATTTTCTTCTGCATATGTATACGCCTTGCTCCGGTCAAGCTTTCCGTCAACATAATCATACACACTTGTATCATGATATACGTTATAGCCATATGTATTCGTAAGCAAATCCGTCAGATAATCTCCGACTCCTATTATTGTTGTAGATGCATCTCCTTCTACAGTATCTGTAAATCCTTCCTGTGAATGTGTGTGAAATATAAGTATCTGCGGAGAATCCGCATTTTTCTCCAGAGACAGGTCTTTTGCCAGAAACTCCTCAGGATGCATTATTTCTGGTGTAAGATTAGTAATTGATGTGACTGTGTAGAATTTCATAAGAAAATCATAATTTCTTAAATCCGATATATTATAGACATTTCCCGGTGCAATCTGCTGTGTATCCTGTGAAAGTGCACCTGCTCCCGCTTCAACAACTCCTTCATCTGTCTGGGTTGCAGGTACTTTATCATCCTGTGTCATTCCGAAAACATACTCAGAATCGACCCATATTGACCCCGAATTCTCATCATAATTATCTTCAAAATATGTTTCAACAGGAAACAGCGTTTTTACTGCATTTTCATAGATTCTGTTCTGAATATAATATATAAGATTGAAACTATAATTCATCATTATTACCATAAGTATTAAGCCTGTGAATATAAACATATACAC
>CAVBPJ010000053.1:0-17865 GCA_963597265.1 Evtepia sp.
TAGCCTCTTGACCAACAAGCCATAACCTTTGTTGTCTTGCAGTTGTGTACCGCAACAACAATGATATCTTAACTCAATTATCCGAATCCGTCAAGCACTTTTTTGAAATTTTTTAAAAAATTTTCAAAAAATATTTCGAAGCCTTCAAAAAAGCGCTTAAATACTGGATTCCCAGCCAATTAATAATCTTATGCAAAACTAAAAATTGCTGTAAATACTCCTGCACTTGCGATTCCCATAATCACTCCTGCAAGTAAAACTCCTAATAAAACAGCTATTACACTCTTCTTGAATCCCATATCAAGGAAACTTGCTGCAAGCGTTCCTGTCCATGCTCCTGTTCCAGGAAGCGGAATTCCAACAAAAAGTAATAATGCTACAAAAAGACCTCTTCCGGCCTTCTGCTTAAGCTTCTCTCCACCCTTGTGTCCTTTTTCGATACAGAATGTAAAGAACTTGCCGATATATTTCTTATCCTTGCCCCATTCAAGAACCTTTCTTGCAAAAAGATATATAACAGGTACCGGAAGCATGTTACCGATTACACACACAATGTATGACTGTAATAAAGGCAACTGGAATCCCTGAGATACAGGAATAGCACCTCTTAACTCAATAAGTGGAACCATGGAAATAAGAAAAATATAAAAATACTTCTTAAACATACTATCTCCTATTTAATTAAATAATAAACAGTTATTGATGATACATAACATTTGTAAAAAAATCAAGTATATTATATATTCTCAATCTGCCAGTCAATCTGTTCTACTCCATTAGCCTTTAAGAATTCATTACACTGGCTGAAATGCTTACAGCCAAAGAAACCTCTGTACGCAGATAAAGGACTCGGATGTGGAGCTTTAAGAATAAGATGCTTAGGGTTGTTAAGCATAGAAGCTTTCCTCTGTGCCGGTGAACCCCACAGCATATATACAATAGGTCTGTCCTGCATGTTAACAGCATTAATAACCGCATCTGTAAACTGTTCCCAGCCGTGTCCCTGATGTGAATTAGCCTGATGTGCCCTTACAGTAAGTACCGTGTTAAGCAGAAGTACCCCCTGGTCAGCCCATTTCTTAAGGTATCCGTTATTAGGAATATAACATCCGCAGTCATCATGCAGTTCCTTATATATATTCTTAAGTGAAGGTGGTGCCTCTTCTCCCGGAAGCACTGAGAAAGACAGTCCGTGAGCCTGATGCACATTGTGGTATGGGTCCTGACCGAGTATCAGAACCTTAACCTTGCTTAATGGTGTAAAATGAAATGCATTGAATATATCATCTGCTGGTGGATATACAACATATTTGCTGTATTCATCCTTAACAAATGTAAACAGTTCCCTGTAATAAGGCTTGGAATATTCACCTTTAATAGCAGGAAGCCAGTCATTATCTATCATTGACATATCAGTATCCTCCTACAGACGCATAGAAATACCATTATCCGCAAGGTATTTCTTAAGATCCATAATATCAAGTTCCTTATAATGGAATAATGAAGCTGCAAGTGCTGCATCCGCTTTTCCCTTAGTAAATGCATCAAGGAAATGCTCTTTATTTCCTGCGCCGCCTGATGCGATTACAGGTATAGAAACATTGGATGCAATTGCATTGGTAAGTTCAATATCATATCCGGCTTTAGTTCCGTCACAGTCCATACTTGTAAGAAGAATCTCTCCTGCACCGAGCTTTTCCGCTTTCATAGCCCATTCCACAGCATCCATGTGCATATCAACTCTTCCGCCATTCTTATATATGCTCCAATGACCGTCGCTATTCCTCTTGGCATCAATTGCAACAACAACACACTGGCTGCCGAACTTATCTGCGGCATCAGATATAAGCTGCGGATTCATAATAGCTGCTGAATTGATTGATATCTTATCAGCACCTTCTCTTAAAAGCACCTTGAAATCATCAATGCTTCGTATTCCGCCACCTACAGTGAATGGAATAAATACTCTCTCAGCAACCTTTCTTACAAGGTCAACAGTTGTATTTCTTCCGTCGCTTGATGCAGTAATATCAAGAAATACAAGCTCGTCTGCGCCTGATTTGTCATACATCGATGCAACCTCAACAGGATCACCCGCATCTCTTAAATCAACAAAATTAGTTCCTTTAACAACTCGTCCATCCTTACAGTCAAGGCATGGTATAATTCTTTTAGTAAACATGAGCAACTCCTTTAAGCAATTATAATGACGCGAAATTCTTTAATATCTTAAGTCCTACATCGCTGCTCTTCTCTGGATGGAACTGGCATGCAAACACATTGCCGCTCTCAACAGAAGCATCAATATGTGTAGTGTATTCAGTAGTTGCAGCAACAATCGACTCATCTGCTGCCTTAAGATAATAGGAATGTACAAAATATACATATGGGTTACCTTCAAGCCCCTTAAAAAGTCTCGCTCCCGGCTTAATATCAATAGAATTCCAGCCCATATGTGGAATCTTGAAGCCTTCCTTAGCAGGAATCTTTAATATCTTTCCTGGCAGGATATCAAGTCCCTCTGCTCCAGGAGTCTCATCACTTTCCTTAAACAAAAGCTGCAGTCCGAGGCATATGCCAAGAAACGGTGTTCCACTCGCAGCAACCTTCTTAATAGTATCAACAAGTCCGAACTTATCAAGATTATTCATAGCATCTCCAAATGAACCAACCCCCGGAAGAATAACCTTATCCGCCTGCAGAATTTCACTTGAATCTCTTGATACGATAACTTCCTCACCTAATGATACCAAAGCCTTTTCAACGCTGCGAAGATTGCCAGCGTCATAATCGATAATTCCAATCATCCTTCTGTCCTTCCATACACATCTATTCTGTAATAATCAGTAAAATATTATCATAAATGATTCGTCTTAACAATATTTGACAAGTTCTTTTATAAACTGTGCCCCGTTCATCTCACATGCGAAAGCCCTGTCACCAATCTCCTTTGGAATCTGGTAAAATGTGCTGTGAACACGGTACAGCTTTGCCTTCTGGTTAATCATGACAATTCTCTCAAATGGCCATCTGATAATATTAGGATTAGAAAAATCCTCACCCAGTTCTATAATAACAAGCTTCTTTGCAAGTGAAGAAGAAAGCCATTTGTTATAGAAGTCCCACTGTTTCTCCTCTTCTTCGGCAGCAGACTCATTAACCGGACAGACTATACGTCTTTCATTAAATCCTGCATTTCTTATTCTTCCTTCTTTATCAGTAGATACAATAAAATAATTCACATGTTCCATCGATTCAAAAAGCTTCTTAAGATTATCATTAACCTCTGTGTCATCTGAATTATATATCTCTTTTCCAAGTCCGAAAAGCACATAATCTGCGCTCTTTATATCTTCCATTAAATCGTTATAAATCATACATACCTCCATTTCATAACCAGATGATTATAACATCTTTTTCCGGCATTGTCTCTATTCAGGCATCTGTTTCTGTCAGCACAGGACAGCAGATTTAATCTTAAATACACAAAAAGGACGCCATCCATGTCAGATGGCGTCCTATAAGAGGAAGTGTAAAATGAAGAAAATTATCTAAATTAATACCAACGTTATTCACGTTCAAATCTTTATATTGGTATTATAACAGATTGTTATTAAAAATACAATCATATTATCAAATATTTGTTTCTTTGTTTATCTCTTTCCTGATAATTATCTTCCCGGCTTAATTATGCTTCTGCTGCACAGATAAGTTATAAGGAAATAGCCTCCATAAATAACTGCAACGAATGCCAGTGTAAGCCCGATAGATGCTGCCATTGAGCTCATTCCCATAGTTGCAAGTATTATATTGATGAACTTAATTCCGAACACAGAATGAATAAGTGCAAGAATCAGTGGAAATGCAAAGAATATTCCAATCTGCTTGAAAAGTGCCATGTCAATCATTCTCTCATCAACACCGATTTTTCTTATCATTCCATATCTTTCCTTATTGTCTGCACTGTCTGATAATTCCTTTAATGCAAGGATTGCCGCACTGCTTATAAGGAATATAACACCAAGATATAAAGCAATAAATGTAACTAATGCTCCAAGTCCGACACTCGCCTCTGCAATATCAATTCTTGAATTATAACTTATTTCGCTTGTGTTATTAAATACACCCTTAAGTGCTGCATTAAGCTTATCCTCAATCTCATATTTCTCTGCCCTTGTATCGGCATTGTAATCAGCAACAAGACCTGTCTTTCTTATCTGGTCTGCATTTACCGCATTATCAGGCAGAATAAATATTCCATCATTAATATGCTGCGAAGACAACTCTATAAAGCCATCCTTACATTCACTGTATTTAGGCTTATAAGTCTTTCCATTAACATTAAATGTTGCACCCGATTCCAGCACTACATTTCTAATCTCTATCTCATTCTTAAAGTCGGCAATAATCATATATTCATCATCATTAAGTGAATAAGTTTCCTTACCATACGCAGCAGCCACCCTGTTATAATCACTCACTGTCATAACTGTTGGCAGCCCAAGAAACATAATATTCGGATATTTTTCCAGAATCTCATCCTTCATGTTTCCCAGAGTATCTTCTGTTGACATTCCGACATTATATATATTATATTCTGTTACATTTTTAAGATACTTATCAATATCAAATCCATTATTATTAAGTGTCTCCCTAATGCTTAACTTAGAATCCTCAAGCATTGCCTTATCCTTGTCACTAAGCTCCTCTGAAGATTCATAAGCATCTGATAATGCGCTATAGGAATATTTGCTGAACTGAATATCCATAGGACAAGTCTCAGCAAGAGTCTTTGAAAGCGAATCCTTCATTGAAAGTGCTGCTGAAAGCACGCTTATTGTAATAAAAAGCATGATACATATAACAGTTGTTGAGAATACAGTAGTGTTAATCTTGCTGCAGAACTGTCTTAACACAAAGCTGTTCACGCCTTTATAATACACGCTTTTAATACTTGTAAATATTCTTATCATAAAGCCTGAAACAGACCAGAATATTAAAAATGTAGCAACACAGCCAAGTGCGATAGGAACGCCGATTTTATCGACAATATTTATTGACTCGACGCCCCTTGTAACCATCCAGTATGCATAAGAAAGAATACCAACACCTATGACGAATACTATTGTGCAGATAACCGGATTCTTCATAGTAACCTTTTCGGTTTTCTTACCGGCATTAAGAAGGTCAATCAGCTTACATCTGCTGATACTGAAGGTGTTAAATATCATAACAAGCACATACATAATCGCAAAATATATCAAAGTTTTAACGCATGCCTTCATTGAGAATACGAATTTGAACTTAGTCATATCTGCGTCAAACATATTGGCAACAAGCACACTCATAAACTGTGAAAGGATTGTACCAATAACAAGTCCTGCCACAAGTGAAACAATACCGATAAGCAGTGTCTCAAAGAAAAGAATCGCTGAAATCTTTCTCTTGCTCATACCAAGTGTAAGATATATGCCGAACTCCTTATTACGCCTTTTAATAAGGAAACGGCTTGCATATATAATCAGAAATCCAAGTATGCACGATACGAATACGCTCACGCCTGAAAGCATGTCATTCATCAGCTTGATAATATCCATTACATTTGCTCTTACATCAAGCATAACGCTCTGACTGTCAATTGCATTAAACACATAAAATATTGCGACACCAAGAATAAGAGTGAAGAAATAGACGGTATAATCCTTGAAACTCTTCCTGATGTTCTTTAAAGATATCTTAAAGAGCATTATTAAGGTCGCCTCCTAACAATGTCACAACATTAATGATTTTATCAAAAAATTCTTTTCTTGTAGATTCGCCTCTGCGTATCTCATTAAAGATTTTACCGTCCTTGATAAATATCACTCTGCCCGCATAGCTTGCTGTAAATGCGTCGTGTGTTACCATAAGAATTGTTGCCGAAAGCTCAGTATTAAGAAAATTAAAGCTCTCAAGTAACATTCTTGATGACCTTGAGTCAAGCGCTCCAGTAGGTTCATCGGCAAGAATAAGCTTTGGATTCGTAATAATTGCTCTTGCACTAGCTACTCTCTGCTTCTGTCCGCCTGACATCTGATAAGGATATTTGTTTAATACCTCTTCAATACCAAGTTCTCTTGCAGTCTGTCTTACTCTTAACTCAATCTCCCTTGCCGGAACATTCTGTATAGAAAGTGCAAGTGCAATATTTTCAAATGCTGTTAAAGTATCAAGAAGATTAAAGTCCTGAAAGATAAAGCCTAACTCCTCTCTTCTGAACTTGTTAAGCTTATTGCCCTTTAACTGGGTAATATCATTGTCTCCGACATATATCTTACCTGTAGTCACCTTATCAAGTGTTGATATACAGTTAAGAAGTGTCGTCTTTCCTGAACCGCTCGCTCCCATTATAGAAACGAATTCTCCCTTTCCAACCTCAAACGAAATATTGTCAATCGCTTTGGTAAGACTTGATTTGTTTCCATAATACTTTTCAATGTTATCAATCTTAAGTATTGTTTCCATAATAATTAATTCCTTTCATTTAGATTAATTATGTTTTACCACTTAACTAATCCGGTGTCGTTTGTTCAATATTACGGAACATTACAATTTTGTAACATTACGCCAGTACTATGTAATGATACTACTAACAGGTTTTATTTACAATTCGCCCCTCCGATATCTCAATTATCTCATCTGAAAGAGCTTCCAGCTCACTTTTATCATGGCATGCAATTATAATTACTGCCCCTCTTTGCTTCTGTCTTGCAAGAATCTCCCTTACATTGCCAACACTTGCTTCATCAAGCGCATTTATCGGTTCATCTAATATTACAATATCCGGCTTTTCCATAATTGCCGCCGCTATTCCTAACTTCTGTTTCATTCCAAGCGAATATTTCTTAAATGTTCTTTTATCGTCAGGGTCAAGTCCGATTTCTTCTAACGCCTCCCTTATCCTGTCATCAGTAATTTTTCCCTGTATAGAAGCAAGCACCTTCAGATTCTTAAAACCTGTATAATTACTTATAAATGAAGGATTTTCAATCAGCACACCGATACTTTCCGGAAATGATATATCTTTTCCAAGTATCTTTCCATTAATATCTATTGTTCCCGATTCAGGTGTAATAAGTCCGCATATCGCACGCATAAGCATTGTCTTTCCTGAACCGTTCTTACCCTTAAGCCCGTATACCTTTCCTCCCTCAAATAAAAGATTGATATCTCTTAATATCGGTGCTTTCTTTATTGTTTTATTCACATTTTTTATTTCAATATACATAATTAATCCCCGCTTTCCCTGTGAAGAATATCTTTTTTCTTAAATACAATCATTCCTGCAGCAAAACTTATCACATACATCAATACACATACACTTATTCCCTTCCATACAGCAATTCCCTGCGCACTGTATACCCTGCTTCTCATTACCATTGAAACATTTCCTATCAGAAACGGTGTATTAAAAAAAACTGATGACGCCATCAGTAACATATCAGCCAGAAGCCCTATTACCGGATTAAATGCTGATGATACTGCCATCTGAAAAAGTCCCGCAGCTATCGAAACCATAACCGGAACAACCATAAGATAGATATCAACCGCACTCAATGTAATATCTGTTTTGCCGTTTCCCAATGCCTTAATAAATGTGATGAGATATGTAATAATATAAAAAACTATGACAGTACATACATTCCATATACATTTGCTAAACCACCACAACACCCTGCTCTGACACTTAATAAGTACATCAACACCAACGCCCTCACAGTCATCATTACAGTAATTAAACACAAGAAATGCCGGCATGAACTGCATAAGCAGCCATATATACGGAAATTCAATTCTGCCATTGCGCAGCATATCACTGTATTCACAACCGCCCTGAAGAAATAATATTATGTCAGTCATGCTGTGCCTCCTGCCAGTCATTAACACTACAACTCCCGTAATCACAATTACAACAAGAAGAAATCTGTATCTGTTATGATAAAAGCCTCTAAGAATGTCCTCTTTTATTATCCTGCCCGCCTGATTCCTACTCATTTTCTTTTTTGTACTCATAATATTCCCTCCTTCTTTGAAGAAAATATCCTGCTGCCACAAGTACAGCCAGTATCCCCAGACTGATACACATTTTTCTTATGCACATATCCATATGAAGCCATGATGTCTCGAACAATACAAGCCTGCTGTAAGTCATCTTTCTGAATATATCAATTCCAGCGAGTATTATGATTGCAACACCTGATACTATGTCTGAATCAGATATAATCTCTAAAACAATTCCAAGCATACATGTTGACATCATTAAAATTGTCATCAGAATCATATACAGTATAATTACATATTCCACTGGTACGCTTAATGTGCTGCCGTTGGAACAGCCTGCAAAATAACTGTAGTCCTTATCCCAGTTATAAAGCACTTTAAAATGTATTCCGCCATAGATAAGTGCAATAACAACATAAAGCACTGATTCGACAGCCGAATACACAAGCGTGCTTACAGTCTGCCAGAAATATATTCCCTGTCTTGAGCTGTACTTTAATATAACCATCGGATCTCTGTCACATTTCATCATGCGCTGGTTACATAACGCCGACATCAGCATAAGAAACGGAAACAGAAAATTATTAGACACCAGCGAAAGCATGTCCACCGCACACATTTTTCCTTCTGTATGTCCATAATTAATTCTTACATAGACAATATATGTAAGGATAATCAGCTCTGCTGCCACACCTGCTGCCGTCCACACAAGTATTTCCCTGTTAAAAAACCTTCTTTTAATTTCATTAACCATTCTCTATTCCCCACGCTGTTTTTCCATTTTCACATATTTCCCCGGTGTTACAGAAAGGTACAGCTTCCATTTTTCTTTATAAAGCTTATTGACTGAGATTTCATAAGGAAACCTTTTACTGATAATTAAGAACGGAATGTCAGCCTCAATTACACTCCCCTTCTCCTGCCCTGACAAATCAAATACACTGTCAGAATTGATTTCATGCATATATTCATCCATAATTTTCTGGTCAAAGCCTCCTGACGCAATACCTATATCAGCATATGGCAGACTCCTTACATCTCCTGTAATTGTAAATGTACATTTTACGACACACACATATGATTCAATCTTTTCATCACCAAAAGCCTTCTCCTGGTCAATAAGACTTCTCTTCTCAATATTATATTTATTAACAAAATCGTCCTCTGGCAGAATCTCATAATCGTTTACCGTTACCAGGAAATTATCCAGTTCAACCTCTTCACCCATGTTGTAACTGTCCTGCCTTCCAAAATAAGCATATTTTTTATTGACTCTTATAATAAATGTAGTGGCAATGCCTGCAAGAATCAGACAAATAACCACACCAACTATCGTCTTTTTCATACTCAGACCGTATCCTTTCTTCTGCTTCTTACAAAATACGAAGCCGCTATTAATATGACTAATATCACAATATCCATAATCATATATCCAAACTCCTGCCACCTTAACCTTGAGCCTTTGATATACTCCATCGGACCGTCCCGCTTTACTGAATAACACAGTATGTAATACAGGAAATACACAATAAAAGGCGTAAGTGCCACCATAAACCTGTTATTGATAAGGTCTGCAAATATATATGCAATGCAGTTAATAAGTCCGAATCCTACAAAAGCAAACAGAATAACAATTATTGCAACGAGCAGCGGCTTATCATAAAACAGATCACCGAATACGAAACTTTTATCCAGCATATACTGCGAGGTAGTTGCCACCGGTTTAAAAGCAGGTATTATCATCGCTGATACAATTAACGACAGCAGAAGCGGAAATGCTGCTATAACACCACCAACAACGAACTGTGTCAGAAGCTTCACCTTATAATATTTCTTCTTATCAATCCTTATAAATATGTTATTGACATAATGCTTTCTTACATCCATAAGAATACTCACCGAATAAGGCAGCGCAGTTAATAACGGCATTACGAAATAATATAAAAAAGAATATGCACTTGTTTTAGTTCCCATCCATTTCATATACAATCCGGTAATCTGCACACTGCTGTATTTGCCGTATCCAAGCACCTCTTCTATTGCGTTTCTGTCTGTCCACACATAGTTGTATGTATGGATTCCCGCTATAAGGACTCCGATAATAATTGAAAATATAAACATTTTATTTTTAAATGCTCTTTCAAACTCAATCTTTATTAATTCTTTCAATTTTTTCTCTCCTCTGCCATTCCTCTCTGTTATTCTACGGTTCATGCACTATAACCCACGGTCCTGTAAAGCTTGTCTGCACCGGACTTCCAAATGCAATAGCAAGTCTGGTATTAGTGGCAGCCTCGTCAGTTATAATATAGTAATTCTTCTGCGTCTTTGTCTGCCCCACTTCAAAATGATAATTGCCATGCATATTGCCATTGTCTGTCTCACCACCTACAGGCTCACCCATTCCCGGCTTGCTTATATAATAAGTTCCGTCATCATTAAGACAATAAAGTGACCATGTGCTTGGAAGCTCTTTATATACAGTATCATTGAGATTAGTAAATTCTGTCTCAATAGTTACATAGTAAAAATCGGACTTAAAATTATTGTGGCTGTCAAGATACTGTGCCTTGTCCTCTAATCCCATATGAATACTGCTGATATCAAAATCACAATCTCTTGAAATGCTGCACGATATAACCTTTGCTTTGTAATAACTGTTCTCAGTCTTAATATCCGGTGAACTCTTTACCCCCTTAATGCCAAGCTGGAATTCTTCTCCAAGCTTTACCACATCATACCCTCCAAATGGCATGTCGCTTGTATCCTTTGTCTGCTCTGTGCTTTTTGTCTTATTATCTGCCTGACTTTTGCCTTCACCTGATTCGAGTGTCGGCATCTGGCTTACAAGCTTTGTGAGTACTCCGTTTTTTGCCCCCACAAGCACTGCAGCAATCAGAATAATAATCACGGCAAGACTTATAACAGTACTTTTAATCTGCTTATTCATATTCCGTTAAACCTCCCTGTATAATCTTATAGAGATTATCTTTCTAGTCAGACATCTCCTTAATATAGAAAGAAGCCCGTATGCATGCGTGCATGCACACGAGCCTCTTACAACTCCAATTTACATTTATCCTTTTAATATTTCAATACAATCTGCACAAGCGGTTGTTTTTCTGCATAAGCGGTAAATACAGTCTTGCAGACTGCCGTCCTCGCTCCCCTGTAACACTACCCTGCAATGCTCTTTTCCGGCAATACAACCTTACAGGTAATGCTGCTGCCATGCTCCTCATATTCGACCTCTCCCGAATATTTTTCAACAATTCCATGTATGCTTTTCGTACCTATTCCATGATTCATCTTATCAGGCTTGGTACTTTCAAATGCATTTTTCTTTCCTAAGAATGACTCCTTTATAGAGTTCTCCACATTTATAAAAATAGTGCCTCTTACGGTAATCTCAATGTTGACATATTTATCCTGCGACTTCTGCGCCGCTTCAATGGCATTATCTATAATATTGCCAAGAAGAATACACAAATCAATGTCATCAATTCCCTTTACAATGCCTAAAACCATACATTTAAAATCAATGCCGTTATTCTTACATCTGGCATACTTATCATTGAGAATATAATCAACGACCTTGTTATCGCAGTATTTCTTATAGCTTATGGAATCAATTCTGTTGTCCGATATTTCATCAAGCAAAGATACTGCACTGTTATAATCTCCTTCCTCAATATGACCTTTCACCGACGATATACACTGCTTTAAATCATGCTTAATCTTTCGCGACTCCTCATACATCTTTTGTATTCTGTCAACCTCATACTGTTCATTCGCATATTCCAGTGCCTTAAAATTCTTATCTGCGTTATTATAATATTCACATAAGGAATGTCCGATTATTTCAATAATTAATACCGTTATCAGCACCGCAAGCGACAAGTCATTAACTGTGACATCTGCATTTCCTCTTAATATAAGAACAACTGCCAGTTCATATATGATAATATAAATGCTTATCAATATGAACTTAAGCTCAACCGCCTCTAATCTTCTTGTCTTTAAAAGTGTTATTACAAGGTATGCTGACAGCACAATCACGCCGAAAACAAGCCCTGCAAGCAGTATATATTCAAATGCAGTATCCTTTTCACATACCGCCAGTAATACAACAAATATCACCACTGAAAGTGCCACAAGTATCCGTGTTGTAATCTGCTCATAATATTCAACAAGATTAATAAGCATTATCACTATAAACTCTATAACAAAATAGTCTGCCCATCTGCTATAGCCTGCCCTCGTCAGTACAAAAAGAAACGCACCTGTGCCATATAACACGAGCCTTAAATAGTGTACCGTCGTTGTATTCATTATTCTTTTTAATCTGTCGTCAATAAAAATAATTCCTGTATTTAACAGACATAACACGACAATATTTACAATCAAAAATAATGCTTCGCTCATTTACTTCTCCTGCTTATCATCTGTTCTTAAAAAGATAGTTTTCGTATTTTAATACAATATCTTTTTTCTTTCTTCTGCTTATTGCAATCCTTTCTTTATCGTACATCACAAGCACATCGTCTTCTATGTTGTTTACATATTTAAGATTAACAAGTATTCCCTTGCTCGCCTCTGCAAAATCATACTGTCCAAGTAAATCCACATATTTGCTGTAAGTATCATTTAAGGCAATCTCGCCCTTTGCACTTTTTACATATATTTTTCTCTGGAAAGAAGAAACTGTTATTATGCTGTCCGCATAGAACTGCCTGCCGCCTATTTCAACAACCTGCCTGCTTTCTATCAGCTTTTCAATTATCTTTCTCATCATTCTTGAAAATTCTTTTTCAAAGTTCTGCTTCACAATAAACCCTAATGGTCTGAACTTAAATGCTTCATACACGAGATTATCATGTGATGTAACGAAAATAATTATTACATTAGCATTAATAAGGACAATCTTCTCTGCCACATCAAAGCCGTTGCTCTCACCAAGCTCCAGATCGAGAAACACCATATCATACTGATTTTTCGCATATGCCTGGGCAAGCTCATCACCCCTGTTAAACACATCTGTCTCACAGTCCTCATCTTCAAAATAATTTTTAAAAACAGCTTTTATGTCTCTCTGCTCTTTTTTGCAAAACTCTTTGTCATCATCACATATTGCAATTTTCATACCAAAATATTACCCCATAATTTCTTTATAAAAATCATTCTTAAAGAACTTTATCTTCACCCGTGTATACTCGCCCTTGACCGACTCTATGCTTACCTCCGAGCCTAGCTTGTCACACAGCTTCTTTACTATATAAAGTCCCATTCCTGTCGCTTTGGAGTACTCATGCCCGTTCTCACCTGTAAATGACTTGTCAAACACTCTCGGCAAATCAGACGCATTTATACCAATTCCATTATCCAGTATTTCAAGAACAATACATTTCTTATCCTCTGCTGCCGAAATCTTTATATAAGACTCCGCCTTTGTCTTATCCTTGTACTTTATGCTGTTACTCACTATCTGGTTAAGCATGAATTCCATCCACTTTGCGTCTGTAAGAACAATCTTGTCTGCATTGCTCACTTCAAATGTTATATTATTCTCTAACAAATCGTCTTTATTCTTTAATGCCACCGCACTTATTATCTTAGAAAGCTTCGACTCGTTGATTATATAATCTTTCTCTGCATTTTCACTTCTCACATAATAAAGAATCTGCTCAATATAGTTGTTAATTCTTCGAATCTGAGTATTCATTCTGTCTGCAAATTCTTTGTCACATTTATCCATATGATTATGAAGTATAAGAGTAAGTGAGGCTATTGGAAGCTTTATCTCATGAATCCACATTTCCACATACTCTTTAAAATTCTCCATTCCGAGCCTGTATTTTTTCACATTCTCCGACATCGACCTGTCTATATCACTAACAGTGTCATAAAATATCCTGCCCTCATAAAAAGCCGGTCTGATAAGTGTCTCTGTAATAAAATATTTTTCTTCAAGCGCAGCTAGGTTAGTCTCCAGCTCATCATAGAACTTCTTTCTTCGGTAATAATCTGCCAGCACAACCGCAATATAGCATATTGTCATTATAAATATCTCTGCAATTATCATCTGGACAGACACCTTGAAGGCTGCCATCATAAGTACGCTTATGATAAGCATTGCCGCAAATATACACACTGAATACAGTCTGTCTTTAATATATTTCCCTAATTTCATACAAGAATATATCCCTGTCCCTTTCTTGTCTCGATAACATCTTCCATGCCGATATCTTTAAATCTGCCTCTTAATCTGCTTATATTTACAGTCAGTGCATTGTCATTAAGATACTCCTCATTGTTCCACAGCTCAGTCATAAGCTCATCTCTTGAAACTATATGCTCCCTGTGGGATAACAGATACATGAATATTGTCATCTCATTTTTAGTAAGAGTTATCTCATCATCCTTATATTTAATAACACCCTTGTGCGGCAGAATTTCCATTCCACGGTAAGTTGTTGTATTATCTGACTTCGCACCAAGCCTCTTAAATACTGCATTAATTCTTAACAGAAGTATTGTCGGATTATACGGCTTGGTTATATAATCATCTGCCCCATAACTCATGGAAAGCACCTCATCGGCCTCGGAATCCCTGCTTGTAACCATAATAACAGGCACATCTGACTTACTCCTTAACTGCTGTAAAAGCATTTCGCCATTCATATACGGAATATTAATATCAAGCAGAACCAGGTCTGGCTCTGCAGCAATAATATTGTCACACGCATTTTTAAAACAGGTAAGCACCTCTGCCTCATATCCTGAATTTTCAAGCAGTTCCTTGAGCTCCCTGCTTATATCTTTATCGTCTTCAACAATCAGAATTCTGTTCATTCTTATATCCTCGCTGCATTTTGATATAAATGTATTGTAAACTGTTTCACTAAAAAAAGACAGAGAAAACGCAAAAAGGTTTCTCTGTCTTTTTTTAATATAAGCTGTAGGTCTGCAACGGCTTTCTGCCTCTGTTAGAAACTGTGATTTAAACGCTAGAAGCTGTGGCCTCCGCCGCTTCCTCCACCACCGCCGGATGAGCCGCCACCGCCACCACCGCCGCCTGACGAACCGCCAGAACTTGATTCCCGTGGCGAATATGTTTTGGTCTGATGTGTAAACACAACATTACAGTTATTAAATGCCCTGTACTCAAACAGACCATTCATAAGGCTCTTGGTTGATGCCTTCTTCTTAGATGAATACACACGCACAATTATATAATTAATAACAACTGCAATAACAATAGCAAGCAACGCATTACTTATATACTTCATCGGCTGCGAAATTCTCCTGCCCTGAAGAAGTGTATATTCCTGCTCATACACCTTCAACGCACATGTATAATAATCTGCATCAGATGCATAAGTATACACATTATCAGTAATAGTCTCTGCATATGACTTATTGATTGTCCTGTTAATAGCACCATTACTATGTATCCAGATATTTCTGTTATCCATATCAATAACAAATATCGTTCCGCTTGCAGAACCGTATTTTTCTCTGTACAAAGACTTAATATAGCTCTCTGTTGAAGTACTGTTATAGCTTATAGAGTTAAACATGACATTACCATATGTAGTGATAAGCTTCATTTCCTCCATAAGCATGTTCTTCTCTGATTCCAGCAGAAGATACGCATCATCAACAATCACTGCTTCATAGCCTGTGTCAGGATTAACATATCGCATATCAGCATAAGAATAATCATTATCTGAATAGTTACTGTCTGCATAAACGCTGCTTTCACCAGTCAATACGATACTTACCAATGCTGCAAGAAAGGTTAATAAAAATGTTATCTTTTTACGCATTATCATTACCTCCCTTGTAATTATCAAACTGTGGAAGTCTTCTTGTTGCAAGCACATTGTAATATTTAATCAGTTCAACCAGTGTAAACATCAATGCAACAAGCACCAATATAACCGCACCATAATAATACAGGTCTGATACAGGATTAATTATAAGAATAATAGTTGAGATTCCCATCGCAACAAGTGCACCGAAACTTCCCGGCACATTTTTCCCGCCAGATACCTCTGTATATGTTTTCTTGTTAGCAATAGTAATGACAACACCTGTCACAAAACATGCAGCACTCAAAAAGAAAGATGCCCCAGTTGTAAAAAACATATCAAAAATTGCGAATACAAACATAAAATTAGGAATTGCAACTATAAATATTGCAAATATTACCACTGCCTTCAATATCGAAGCTGTTTTATCTTTATCTTTCTTAGTAAGCCTGTTAATCCTTGCCACATTTCTTCCATCCGCTATCTGTTTTGCAAGATTATCATTATCTGCCCTGGCATCAGCACCATATTGACGGTTAGAAAGCTTCGATTCTTCCCATGAACCTCTGTCATCAAGCTTCTGGTCGCGTCTCTTAATCTTTCCAAGCTCAAATACATACAATATAATCGTAATCAATGCTATTATTGCAGCAATGGTAAGCGTTACCTTTGGTCTTAATGTAAAGAACATATTAAGCAATATGAATATCGGAACAGCTAAAAGCGCTGAACCAGCAAAATATTTACCAATAGATACAGGCAGATCTGCTGATACTTTTCCTGTCTGTCCATTCACTGTTGCATATGCAACTCTGTCTTTGTTTCTATATGACAGAAACCATACCGGATACAATGTCCTGTCAATAGACTCAATTTTCGCATTACATTTGGAATTAATAGTCTTTTCTGTTTCATGAAGCGACACACCTCCAAGTGGAATATTATGCTCGACATAGTCATAAGTCTCCTCACCCGCCATCTCAAGTGCATCATTCATATAAACATCACATCCAACATCTGCCGTATCCGCATAGAATCCACTTAAGAATGCCGGCGTGAATCCCGCCATATTCTTAACATTGTATGGTGCAATCGCTTCACTTATATTATCATCAAATGAAGATGACGCATCAAAGGATATTCCCTTATACTGACAATCCATGTCACCGTTAATATCAAAGTGGTCAGTATAAATGTAATCTCCACGTCTCTTGCTTTTCTCTCCATTTAATACAACAGGACCTTTCTGTGTTACATGATACGCCCAGTATGGCATATAGATTCCCCTGAAACCGTCAATATATTTCTCGTCTTTTAATTCCTTTGGTGCAAACCAGGCATGTTTCATCATTTTCTTATATTCGTTCTTACAATCCTGCTTGGTTTTACTGAACGGAATAATATATCCCGGACGGAGTTCTTTGGAAATCCTGCTTTCGAAAACTGTAGATGCACCGCAGAAGCTGCAGAAATTAGCAATTGTATTATCTGTACTCATAATTTCACCGCCGCACTGCGGGCACTTAAATACAGTAACATCATATTCCGTACTTTCCTCAGCTGCATTACCATCACCCAGATTATACGGATTATATTGTGTACTGCAATGCTCACATAGCATCGACTGTGACGGTATATCAAAAATTAGCCGTCCGCCACAATTAGGACACTGATACATATATTCTCTCCCCTCATATGTATTTACTTAAATATAATTATACAATACATAACTAAATGTACTTGCTTAATTCAAAGCTATGCTAATTGTATCATCTGTTATTACGCTTTTCAAACCCACATTTAGTATGAAAACAATAAAAAAGCAGGTCCTACGACCTGCCTGAATTCATTATATCATCAATTATCAGATTGCTCTTTCAAAACTGCACATTAAAATTCTTTCATCCGATTACTTTTAAGAATAACTCTCTTTGTTCTATCCAAACCGTCTTAACCTTTTCTTTTGGTTAAGCCCTCGACCTATTAGTACAGATCAGCTCCATATGTCACC